>JBMSXH010000133.1:0-6643 GCA_049425445.1 Phycisphaerales bacterium
GGGAACCACGTCTCGCGCGACCACTCGAAGGCCCAGTCGGGAGCCCCGCTGCCGCGGACCCAGCTCGAGACGCCGGTGCCGGCGGCGACGATGAAGCCCGCCTGGAGCGCCGCGACCACGAGCATGCCGAGCCGCGTCGAACGGGCGATCGGCATCGGCACCGCGATCCACGGGATCGCGACGATCGTGCCGAAGAGCAGCAGCAGGTCCGCCGCGGAGAGATGCCGCCAGAGCGGGCTCCACGCCTGCGTCACGGCGCCATCGGGGCCGATCCGCTCGGTCCAGAGCGGCAGGCCGTTGGCGAGCACCGGACTGAAGACCGCGAAGAAGGCGACGATCGCGATCCACAGGAGCGCGAGGAACGCCCCCCGTCGCTTGACCACACGGCCCCATGCGTCCTCCCAGAAGCCCTTCGCCTCGACCGCGCCGATGCCGCGCATGAGATCGATGCCGGTGACGGCTTCGGGCATGGGCGTGGGGCTGTTGGAGGCGGCGGCCATGGATGGAGACTCAGTCGTAGGAGACGCGCGGATCGGCGAGGGCGTACAGGATGTCGGCAAGCAGCAGCGCGAGCAGGTTCACGCACGCGATCATGAGGGTGTTGGCGAGGATCAGTTCGCGGTCGCGGAGGTTGATCGCCTCGATGATGAGGCTGCCCATGCCCGGCACCGAGAAGATCCGCTCGATCACCACCGAGCCCGCGAGCATCGCGGGGAAGACGCTCACGAACATCGTGATCAGCGGCAGCAGGCTGTTGCGGAAGACGTGGCGGAAGATGACCGCCCGCGCCGGAACGCCCTTCGCCCGCGCGGTGCGGACGTAGTCGGCGCTCAGGTTGTCGAGCATCGCGGCGCGGGTCTGCTTCGCGAGCACCGCGAAGCCGCCGTACACGAGGCACGCCACCGGCAGCGCGAGATGCCAGAGCAGGTCGAGGAGGTAGCCCGGCGCGAAGACGCCGTCCTGCCAGCTCGGGAGGTAGAGATAGGTCGAGGCGTCGCTGTCGTGCAGGCCGCTCACCGGGAAGAGGCCGAGGTACTGCTTGTTCGCGAGATAGCCGATCGCAAGGACGCCGGCCCACACCGTCGGCACCGACCAGAGCGCGACGAAGAGCGCGCCGCTCGCGACGTCGAAGGCCTTGCCGCGTCGGACCGCCGCGAGCATGCCCGTCGGGATCGAGATCAGGTAGATGATCGGGATCGCGAGCAGGTTGAGGAGCATCGTCACCGGCAGCGCCGCGGCGATGAGGTCGACGACCGGCCGTCCGCGGCTGAACGCGACGCCGAAGTCCGGCGGGCCGAGGCTGAGGATGCCCGGCAGCACGGGGATGCCGACCTCGTCGTAGGGCTTCGCGTCGAAGGCCCGCTCGAGCCGCGAGCGCAGGGCGACCGCGGTCTCGTAGGTCTCGAGGGTCTCGAGCGCCGCAGCCTGCACGGGTTGCCAGCTCGGTGCGGTGGTGTCGGGCGTGTAGCGGCCGAGCGCCCGCTCGACCGGCTGGCCGTCGGCGTCGACGGCGCCGGCGATGCCGGTCTCCTCCGCGTAGCGGATCACCGCATCCTTCAGTTGACGCGTGGCGGCGACATACGAGGCGCGGGCCGCGGCATAGGCGCGGGTCGCGGCCTTGTGCTCCTCGACGATCTGCGCCTGGTCGAGCAGCGGCGCCCCGACCGGAAGCGCCGCGAGCCGGGCCTTCGCCGCGTCGTCGAGCGAGAGTCCGTCGAACCAGGAGCGGCCGAGGAACATCGGCTTCACGTCCTTTGGCGTGCGGACGATCTCGCCCGAAGGCGTGATCTGGTCGCGGGTGCCGAACTTCACCGGGCTGATGCGACCGAGCCAGCGGACGTACTGCATGAGCACCGGATCGTCGAGGCCGTAGCGGTCCTCGAGATACGCCTCGAGCTGCGCGGCCTTGCTCGCCTCCATCTGCCCGCCGCTCACGCGGAGGCTCGCACCGATGCCGCCCGGCGACAGCGCGATCAGCATGAAGACGAGCAGCGTGATCCCGACGAGCGTCGGGATCATCAGAGCGAGTCTTCGGGCGATGTACGCGGCCATGGATCGGTCGTCGCGGAGTCGGGAAGGATGCGGGGCGGAACGGCGTGGATCAGGAGCCCGGCTGGACCACCGAACCCTGCGCCCGGAAGAACTCCGCGCGATCGAGGCCGGACTTGTAGGTCTGCACGTTGCCGACGTCGCCCTTCACGAAGCGAAGCCACGGCGACACGCGGATGAAGGTGTAGGGCTGCTCCTCGTGCACGACTCCGTGGAAGTCGCGCCAGAGCTCCATCCGCTCGTCGGCGTCGAGCGTCGCCCGGATCGAGTCGATCAGGCCGTCCGCGTCGGCGTTGGCCCACTGGATGAAGTTGTCGCCCTGGTCGAGGATCGACGAGGAGTGCCAGATCTGCTTCGGGTCGCTCTCGGGAGCGCTGGCGGACCAGCCCATCATGAGGGCATCGAAGTCGCGGCGCTTGAGCAGATCCTGGTAGATCGACCAGTCGACGAGGCGGATGTTGCAGCGGATGCCGTTCCGCGTGCACTGGTTCTTCACGTAGCTCGTGATGCGCTCGACGATCTCGCCGCCGGTGGCCATGGTGAGCTCGAACTGGAACTCCTGGCCGTCGGCGTTCTCGAGGACGCCGTCGCCGTTGCGGTCCTCCCAGCCGGCCTCCTTGAAGAGCGCCTGCGCCTGCTCGGGGTCGTAGGGCCACGGCGAGATGTCGGGGTCGGAGGTCGGGCTCTCGGGATTGTTCGGCCCGCTCGCGACGACGCCGATCCCGTCCCAGATGTCGCGGATCATCTTGTCGCGGTCGAGGATCATGGTCATGCCCTGCCGCACCCGCTTGTCGTGGAAGGGCGTGAGCCGCTCGTTGCGGGGACCGCACTGCCAGGCGATGAAGCTGTAGCCCGAGCGCATGTTCACCCAGTTGAGCGACCAGTTCTCGTTCGCCCAGTCGGGCTCCTCGCGGGCCTGGTTGAACTGCGGCGAGGTGGGCGTGAGCATGTCGCCCTCGCCATTGCGATAGGAGACGAGCGACGCGAGATCGTTGGTCACCGTCTTGTAGCGCAACCGATCAAGCGGCGAGCGCGGGCCCCAGAACGAGTCGTTCCGCACCAGCACGACATCCTCGCCCGGCGCCCACTGGCGGTCGGGATCGAGCGAAGCGAGCTTGAACCCGCCCGAGCCCAACAGCAGTCCGGTCGACTGGTTGATCTGCGAGGGCTCGAACTTCGAATAGAAGTGCTTCGGCAGCACGTAGATGCCGAGCGAGTAGGCGAGGTTCGTGAAGAGCGGCTTGTCGAAGACGAACTCGACGGTCTTCTCGTCGATGACCTTGACGTCCTTGATCATGTCGAGGGTCGACCGCGAACGCTCGGCCTCGATCTGCGGGTTGAAGACGAAGTCCTGGAGCGTCCAGCGCACGTCCTCCGCGGTGACCGGCATGCCATCGCTGAAGCGGGCGTCGTCGCGGATCCTCGCCCGCACCCAGAAGCCGTCGGGATCCTCCTGCCACGCCGCGGCGAGCCGGCCGCGAATCGCGAGCGTCTCGGAGTCGTAGGCGGCGAGCGAATCGACGACCTCGTCGATCACACGGCGTCCGTACACGTCGGTCGAGAGGTAGGGAACGAGCTTCGCGGGCTGGGCGCCGAAGATCTCGGTGAACTCGCCGCCGACCCGGAATCCGGGCACATCCTGCGGCGGGGAGAAGAACTCCCAGGGCTCCTGCCAGGCGATCGCCACCCCGGGGCGGGCCCACGACTCGTCGCGGCCGCCGGTGCGGGCGGTGTTCTGAACCGGGTCCGTCGCGAACGAAGGCGTCTCGCCGGTCGAGACCGCGCCGACGGCCCCACCCCCTTGGATGATCACGTTGACCGGCCGATTCAGGATGGCCGATCGAAGCTCGGCGACCTCCTTCGCCAAGTCACCGCCACCCGAGGCTCCGGAGGAGAACATGCGGGTCTCGATGTCGGAAAGCCGCTTCTCGAGCGTCTGCAGCATCTCCTGCCGGCGATCGCCCGCCGACATCGAAAGCCACACGCTCACGATGGCGAAGAGAACCGCCACGAGCAGCACGAAATCCTTCAGACCGAACCGATTCTGCATGGGGAGGAACCGCCTTCGAGGACGACCGACCTGGTCAAGAGATGACCCGAGCCGCCGGCGCGGATCGCCTCGCCGGCGATCCGGCGGGAAACCGGCCACGTACGCTACGAAGTTCGTGAAGCGGGATCAAACCTTCTTCGGAGTCGATCTCCGACGAGGTTGAGACCCACGAGGGTGGCCGAGAGCGCCAGGCACGGCGCGGCGAGCAGCCACCACCGGCTTCGAAAGGGATTGAGTTCCTGCAGCGCCTCGGAGGCGAGGTTGCCCCAGCTCGGCAGCGGCTCGCGGACTCCGATCCCCAGAAAGCTCAGGAAGCTCTCGGCGAGCATCGCCGACGGGATGGCAAGGGTGGCGTAGACGAGCACCGGGCCGGCGAGGTTGGGCAGGAGATGCCGCGCGAACCGCCGCCGCCATGGGATGGCGAGTGCCTCGCAGGCCTCCATGAACGGCTGCCCCCGCAGGCTCAGGACCTGCCCGCGCACGATCCGGGCGAGGGTGAGCCAGCCGATCCCGCCGATCGCGACGAACAGGGTGCCGAGCGAGATCCACTGCCGCGCCGCCGGTCGAGGCTCCCAACCCGCCCGGTCGATCGCGCCCTCGACGGCCACCGCCAGCAGCACGACGAGCAGGATCGAGGGCAGCCCGTAGAGCACATCGACGCCACGCATGAGCAACGCGTCGAGTCGGCCTCCCGTGAATCCGCTGAGGGCGCCGTAGAGCGTGCCGACCACGACCGCAACGAGCGCGGCGGCGAACCCGACCGCCAGGCTCACGACTCCGCCGGCGAGAAGCCGCGCCGCCACATCGCGGCCGAGCCGATCGGTGCCAAGCAGCGTGCCAGGCACGAACCCCCCCTGCGCCTCGATCGACTCGACCCGCATCGCGATCGACGTCGACTCCTCGCTCGAGACCGGCAACCAACTTGGCGGAAGCAGGTTCAGTTCGAGGTTGCCCGCCTCGTAGCGGCGCGGGGAGGTGGCGTCGCTTCCAACGCGGGCGAAGGTCCATGGAATGGTCCCGACGCACGCGACCGCGATTCCGGCCAGCAGCAGCAGACCGAGGACCAGCGAACGATCGCGGAGCGATCGCCGAGGTCCTGCGCTGGCTTCAGATTGGCGATCGGTGTTCGCGCTCGCAGCCACGCCGCGAGCATAGTGCGAGCGAACCCGACGCTAGCGCGGTGCCGGCGGCGGCGACGGTCGACCCCGGCGCGGGCCGGGCGGCGGCGGCAACCGATCGCCCTCGCCGTCGCGACGCGGTTCGCGCACCTCGTCGCTGGGCGGACGGCCCGCCTCCACGGCGGCGACGAGTTCGTCGATCGCCGAATCCCGCGCAAGGCTCTCGGCCTCGAGCTCCGTCCGCATGCGGCGAATGGCCTCGTCCATCGCCGCCAGTTCCATCGCGCGGGTGCGGAGGCCCAGGTCGACGTGCTTGGCCGCGAGGACGCGGATCTCCTCGCGGGTCGACGCGATCGCCGCGTCGTCGCCGGCCTCGGCGAGTTCCCGCATGAGACCCGAGAGTCGGCGCAGCTCCATCTGGTTTCGAAGCTCCTCGACCTTCATCTTGTAGAGGTCGGGATTGCGCTCTCTGAGCATCGCGAGGGCGAAGAGCCGACGAGCGTTGCCCGCGATCGCACGATCGAGGCCTTCGGGATCCTGCTCTCGCAGCGCCTCGATCCGGCTTGCCCACTCCGGGAAGACCTCGCGGGCGGTCTCGACGACGAGTTCGATCTGCTCCGGCGACAGACGCCGTCCCCGTTCCTCGCCCTGCTCCGGGCCGTCTCCTTCGCCACGAGGCCATCGCATCCCGCCGCCCGGGCCGAGGCGTCCGCGATCCCCACGTCGGCGGTCGCCGGCGCGAGGCGGCGTCTGGGAATCCGTCGATTGCGCGGCGGGTTGCTGCGTCGGCGAAGGCTGCGGCGCCGCCTGCTGCTCCGCCACGGCCGAGACCGAGGTGAGGAACATCGACGCGGCCGCGAGCGCGAGACCGGAGATCGAGGCGCGTCCAAGGTTCGATCGGTGGAGATTCATCGGATCACATCCCCCGCGGCGCGGATTCGATCGCACCGAAGATGGCTTCGAATTCGGCGGTGTACTCGTCGAGTCCGCGACCTCGCGTCTCGATCACCGAGAGGAGTTCGACGCCCGGCTCGTGCCCGAGCACATCGGACCAGTCCGCCGGAACCGGCTCGAGCATCGCCACGAGCAGCGGCTCGGCCACCGGGGACTCCGCCAACAGCGTCGCCTCGATGGCGGGCGGGAACTCGGTCGCCACCGCGAGCCCCCCGGAGGTGCTGGCGGTCGGCGCGTCGAGCAGCAGGACGGTGGGCACCGCGAGCGCCGCGATCAGGATCGCCGCCAGAGCCAGTCGGGGAGGGCTGAAGAGACTGAGAAGTTCGCCGAACCGCTCGCCGAGGGTGGGCCGCGTCGCTCGACGCGAGGCGATCGACCGACGCGACGCCTCGAAGATGCGATCCGCGAGATCCGGCGGCGCCGTGTTCGCCTGCGCCCAGAGCGCCAGCAGGGCCTCAATCCGCGCCGAATC
>JBMSXH010000134.1:0-6620 GCA_049425445.1 Phycisphaerales bacterium
TCCTCGCCGAGCCAGTGCAGCATGAAGCTCGAGAGCTCGAGGACGACCCACGCCTGGTCGGCGATCTTCGGTGCCTCGTCGAGCAGCGAGCCTCCGATGTTGCCCCCGAGCGCCGTCGGCACGCCGAGATGTTCGAGGGCGTGGTGGATCATCGACGCGGTCGAACTCTTGCCGCTGCTGCCGGTGACGCCGACGAAGCGACGCTTCGGGAGCGCGTCGACCGCGAGGCGGATCTCGGTGGTGATGGGCACCCCGCGCGCTCGCGCCGCGTTGAGGAAGGCGCTCTCGGATGGTCGCGGCACCGCGGGATTGGCGACCACGAGATCCGCCTCGGTGAAGTCGCGGATCTCGTGGCGGCCGAGCCGCAACTCCAGCCGCTCGGCCGCGGGGTGCGATCGAAGCTGCGCCACCATGTCGCCGAGCGAGGCTTCGTCGAGCAGATCCGTCGCGATCACGCGGCAGCCCTGATCGAGCAGATGCCGAACCACGCCCGCGCCGCCGCCGAAGCGACCGATTCCCATGACGGTGACGGTCATGCCCGCGACGATCGGCGAGGCGGCGCTGGGATGGTCGGTGGTCATGGTTCGAAGTGTAGAAGCGGGGGTCGTGTCCGATCGGCAACGAGGCGGTTGCGGTGGCAGGCGACCGAACAACGTGCAGGCGGAGGTTCACGACGATCGGGGCCGTCACGCGGGTGCCGGCGAACTGCCGTAGATTCCGTCGCATGGAACGCCTGTCGCCACGCGATCGCCCGACCGATGCGCCCGCCGACGGAAGCCAAGCGGCATCCGATCGGCCGCTGAGCCAGTTGGCGCTCGCCGGGCTGGTCGTCGGAATCGGGGGCATCGCGATTCCGTGCTGTCCGCTCATGCCGATCGTGGCGGTGGTGCTGGGCTATCTCGCGCACCGCAGGATTCGGCTCGGGGCGCCGGTCCGCGGGCTCAAGCTTGCGGTCGCGGCGATGCTGCTCGGCGGAGCCGGGCTCCTGGTGCAGGGAATCGCGATCGACTGGTTCTCCGCGAAGTACCGCAGCGAGGTCGAGTCGCGAAGCGAATCGAGCATCGACGCGGTGATGCGGGCTTCGCAGGACGGCGACGGCGACGCCATCGCCGAGCATTGGGGTGGTCGAGGGTCGACCGCGGCGCTTCGTCGCCTCGGGGCCGAGACGCTCGAGCGGTACGGCACCTTCAAGGGCGTGTCGGTGGTGAAGTGGACCTACGGAGGCGGTCTTGGCGACTCGGATCTGACGGCGGCGGTGGTGTGGGATTTCGAGTCCCGCCGCCTCACCGGCAGCTTCCGCATGGAACTGGTGCCGGGCACCACGCTCTCCGATCCGTTCCCTCGCCCACGTCCGGCCGAACTGGTCATCTCCGACGATCGGCTCGGCGACCTTCGCGTGCCCGCCGGCGCGAGTTCCCCGGCGGAGGCGGCGGACGACGTTCCCCCCGATCCGCCGACGTAGGATGCCGCGTGTCGGCCGTGCATTCCCAGGGGTCGGCCGCCAAACCGGAACTTCGTGGAGACGCCGATGGAGACGATCAATCCCTATGCCGCGACCGACGAGGCGGCTGCCTTCGAGGAGCCGCCGCAGACGAGCAAGCTCGCGATCGCGTCGCTGGTGTGCGGCCTGATCTTCTGCTGCCCGATCACCTCGCTGCTCGCACCGCTGCTCGGCATCGGCCACTTCATCGCGGCCGCAGGCAAGCCATGGGTCCGCGGGGCGGGTCTTGCGATCGGCGGCATCCTGCTCGGTCTGGTCATGACCGGCGGCTGGGTGTTCCTGAGCTGGGCGTCGTACCAGTTCATGCAGCAGGCGATGCGGTTGCCCGACGAAGCGCTCGCGGCCTTGTCGGCGGGCGACGTCGCGGAGTTCCGCTCCAAGTGGTCGGGCCTCGAGGAGGGCTCGGCTGGCGAAGCCCAGATCGCCGCGTTCCGGCAGGATCTCGAGAACCGCTACGGATCCTTCGAGTCGATCCGGTTCAACGAGCAGGTGCAGGAGCCTCCGGCGGAGCGCCAGCAGGCGTTCGTCCTTCCCTTCATCGCCACCTTCTCCGGCGTCGAGGACGGGGTCATGATGAACGTGACGTTCGTTCCGACCGGGCAGGGGATCGAGATCCGGATCGTCGAGATCGAGGTGATCGACGAACGTCGAGGGGACATCGTCTTCCCCGGTCCGGACGGCACCCCGCTTCTGGAGTCGGGGGAGGATTCGTCCGACGAGGTCGGCTGAGACACTCTGGCGATCGATGGATTCCCCCGAAGGAGCCACTTCCATGAGCGACGCCGCCGCCTCGGCCAAGCCGGTGATCGTGACGCAGGACCTGGTCAAGGCGTTCGGTGCGCAGACGGTGCTCTCGGGGGTCAACCTCGAGGTCAAGCCCGGCGAGACCCTGGTCATCATGGGCGGCTCGGGGTGCGGCAAGAGCACGCTGCTTCGCCTGCTCATCGGTTCGCTGCAGCCGACGTCGGGCCGCATCGCCCTCTTCGGCGAGGACCTCTCCACGCTCGACGAGGACGGCCTCGACGCAGTGCGGCGCAAGTTCGGAATCCTGTTCCAGTCGGGCGCGCTCTTCCAATCGATGACCCTCGCGGAGAACGTGGCGTTGCCGCTCGAGGAGCACACGGCGCTCGACCGGACGATCATCGACATCCAGGTGAAGATCAAGCTCGAGCTCGTCGGCCTGCGCGAGCACGCGGAGAAGCTGCCCAGCGAGATCTCCGGCGGCATGAAGAAGCGGGCTGGACTCGCACGAGCCCTGGCCCTCGATCCGCAGATCCTCTTCTACGACGAGCCGTCGGCCGGACTCGATCCGGTGACCAGTGCCGAGATCGATCAGCTGATCGTCGACCTGACCCGCAAGCTCGGGGTGACGAGCGTGGTGGTCACCCACGAGATGGACTCCGCCTTCACGATCGCCGATCGAATGGTGATGCTCGACAAGGGACGGGTCCTCAAGATCGGAACCCGAGACGAGTTCGACGAGATCCGCAGGATGAACGACGCGGAGGCGAAGGCCCTCGACGAGCAGGGGCGGATCATCCGCCAGTTCCTGCGGGGCGATCCGATCGGGCCGATCACGGAGCGACGCGCGACGACCGGGTTCGCGGAGGATCTGCTCGGGACGATCTGATCTGGTGCCGTCGAACCGCGACCAGTCGCGGTCAGGCGCGACTCGACCCTCGGCCATGAAGAACGCCCCCGTCTCGCGACGGGGGCGTTGGAGTTCTGGATCGCTCGCACGCCGCGGTCAGGGGCAGGCGCCCCAGCCGCCGAGCAGAGCCGCGAGATCGGCGCCGTCCACCAGGCCATTGCCGTCGATGTCGGCGGCGCACCCCGTGCAGGATCCCCAGCTGCCGAGCAGACCGGCGAGATCGGCGCCGTCGGTGAACCCGTTGCCGTCGAGGTCGGTCGGGCAGGCCGGGCCGTCGCCGGTGCAGGTGATGGTGAGCGTGCCATCGCCGGTGGTGTCGGCGATCGCGCTCCCGATCCGGATGAGGAACTCCTCGCCGGCGGAGACTTCGAGGAAGACCTTGGAGCCGGTGCCGCAGAGCGGGAAGTTCTGGCTGCACGTCAGCGGCGCGTCGAGGTCGCCGGGGCACGTCTGGCCGGTGTAGACGGCGAGGTAGGTGTCGAACAGCGAGCCGCAGGTCTCGATCTCGAGGAGGCCGGAGCAGGGGGCCTGGTGCGAGAACCAGACGTCGGAGAGGAGCTCCCACGGTCCGCCTTCGCCGCAGCCGGCCGGCATCAGCGGACCGCTGTCGGTCGCGCCGACCGTCGTGAAGGGCGTGGCCCCGACGGAGACGCCGATCGCCGACGTGCATGCGTCGTTCTCCGGCGCCGGATTGGGCGGCACCACGGCGACGGAGATGTCGTCGATGAACCAGTCGTCATTGGTCTCGTCGACTTCGGCGCGGAAGCGGATTCGGAACTCGTCGTGCTTGGAGTTCTGCGGCAGGATGTGACGGTGCTCGACGAAGCTCTCCTGCACGGTTCCGTCGGAGACGACTTCGTTGAGAACGACCCAGTCGTTGCCGAAGGTCAGGTACTCCATCACGAGCCTCTCGCCCGCCTCGGGGCCGCGATGCTGGGTCCAGTAGGAGACCTCGACGACATCCTGCACATAGCCGTCGAGCGGAATGAAGTTGCTGCGGACCTCGTCGTCCTGATAGAGGCCGTTTCCGGCGCAATCGAGCAGGAGAGTGCGGGGCGCAGACGGCGGGTTGCTCGAGAGCGTGCTGGTCGCCGCGTTCTTGCGGTAGATCCAGTTGCTGCTCGAGACGCTGGTCGAGACGAACTCGTCGAGGAAGGGCAACTCGAGCGGCGGCGGCAACAGCGTGTCGCAGGAGAGCTGGTTCCGGTAGCTCGTGATGGTCGAGATCGAGCTGGTGCCGAACTTGAGGTTCCCTCCGGTCACGCCGCCGCAGCCGTTGTTGGAGGCGCACATGATGTGGCAGGTGCTTCCTGAACAGTGGCCGGCGTTCCAGTTGTGGCCCATCTCGTGGGCCGACAGCGAGACGCGAAGGTTGTAGGAGGTCGTGTAGCGGCTCTCGACCACCGAGTAGGCGAGGTTGCCGAAGGTGCCGCAGCCCGAGCCGGTCTGGTTGCAGACCACACCGAGCCACGCAAGGCCGATCACGTTGCCCGCCATCGACTTGCCGGAGAAGAGCTGCGCGACGTCGCGAAAGATCGCGTTCTCCGGCGCGCTGTTCCAGGTGCTTCCGAACTCGCACAGCGCGGTTTCGATGTTGTTGCTCGAATAGGGATCGCTCGTGGAGGATCGCACGATGAGCGTCGAGATCTCGTACAGGATGCCGACGTCCCGGCGATACACCGTGTTGACGCCGTTCATGATGTTCTCGATGTCGTTGACGGTGTTCGCCACGCTCAAGCCGTTCTTCTGGAAGAACTCGTAGTCGCTGTCGATGCCGATCTCGACGAGGTAGACCGGGTCGGTGCCCGCCACGCCACCCTCGTCGCCGCCCATGCCGTCGAGGCCCCCGGTGCCGTGGACGTCCATGTCGAAGAGGTCGTTGCCGCAGCCGCGACCATCGGGCACGACCGCATCGGCGTTGAACACCAGATGTTCGAGCGGACGCCCGTTCGCGACGGCGAGCGGATCGACCGGCTCGATCACGAGATCGGGAAGCTCGGGACGCTGCACCATCGCCCAGAACCGGCCGTTCTGGATGGAGGCGAACACGGTGCTCTCGGGAACGCCCGCGACCTCGCCCTGATAGGTGCTGACCGGAGGCGCGTCGATGGGATGGAGTTCCCCGTCACCACGATCCTCGTAGACCTGGAAGTCTGCGGTGCGAAGGCTGCGCCGCACGAGATCGAGGGTGAGCGGGCCTGCGGCAGTCGGCACGATGACGGTGGTCTCGAGGGGATTGCCCTCGGGCAGGGAGATCGGCTCGACCGAGTAGGCATCGAGGTCGAGCCGGATCTCCGGGGCGGCCTGCCGCAGCGGCTTCGAGGGAGCCCGGCCGACGGACCTCTGATTCGACGCCGAGGCGAGCGAGCCGAACTCGAGACCGCCACCGATGAGCAGGGCGGTCGAAAGGAGTCCCAGGGTCCAGAGGCGCGGATGAAGGTCGGACATGCGGTGGTTCTCTTCGGACGATCAACGAGTGGGCCGCGAGTCGCGGCGATCAGCCAAGTACGCCGACACTGGTGGCGTTGTTTCGGACGATTGACCGGTTGGGCTTGGTTCCGATCGGGCTCCGTTTGCCTGTCTTCACCCGACGGCGGGTTCACTCCGGCCCGACGACGCATTGACGGGCGGAATGCGACGCCGGCCCGTGCGAAGAGGCGAAGACCTCAAGGTAGCCCGAGATCTCTGGACTCCAAGCGGAGATCTGGGGAGCGGGGGGACGTAAGCGAAGGCGGGTGCCTTACAGGACGAAAAAACCGGGTCCCCGAAGGGACCCGGTCGATTGGGTCACGGATCTGGTTTGGCCGATCAGTTCCAGGTCCAATTGGCCAGCAGCGTGGCGAGATCGGTGCCGTCGGTCGTGCCGTCGCCACTGATGTCGCCCTGCGGCGTGCCCCAGTAGGCGAGCACCGCGGCGAGGTCGGCCCCGTTCACGACGCCGTTGCCGTCGAGGTCGCCCGGGATCGGAGGCTCGCCACCGGGGATCGCCCCCGAGAAGACCACCGAGCCGGCGTTCTTGAAGAGACCCAGCGTCACATCGCCGGTCACCGGGGGGAGGTCGCTGTCGAACCAGAAGTTGTAGAGGGTGGACCAGCGGAGGGCGTTCGCGTTCGGATCCTCGGCGTAGGTTGCATCGACAGCCCAGGTGATCGCGTCCTTCGAGACCGTCACGATCCAGTCGGTGTTGTCGTACGGCTCACCGGAGTGGTGGTGGATGTCCTTGAAGCCGACGTTGGTCGGGTTGGCGTCGACGGGGCACGGGACGGTCAGCGACGCGCCGCACAGGTCGGACGTGTGGTTGTAGATCGCATACTCGTAGCGATAGGTTCCGTCGCCGTTCTCGGTGACGTTGTAGCCGACGATGTATCGACCGTCGTCGGGGACATCGATCGTCACCAACTCGACGCTCTGCATCGCGGCCTGCCACGCGTAGATCGCGGGCTTCTGCTGATAGGTCGGACCGGTGGT
>JBMSXH010000135.1:0-6598 GCA_049425445.1 Phycisphaerales bacterium
TCTCCAGCGACTCGCGGTAGTACGGCTCGGCCTCGGAAAGTTTGTCCTGGCTCTCCAGCAGGACGCCCATGTTGTAGATGGCGGCGAGCGTGTCCGGGTGCTCATCACCCAGCACACGACGGAAGGTCTCCACCGCCTCGCGGGCGTACGACTCGGCCTCGGACAACTTGCCCTGAGACTTCAGCAGGACGCTCGTGTTGTCGATGGCGGTGAGCGTGGCCGGATGCTCATCACCCAGCACACGACGTCTGGTCTCCAGCGACTCGCGGTAGTACGCCTCGGCCTCGGACAACCTGCCCTGAGACCTTCGCAGGACGCTCATGTTGCCGATGGCGGAGAGCGTCTGCCGGTGCTCGTCACCCAGCACACGCCGGCTGGTCTCCAGCGCCTCGCGAAAGTACGACTCGGCCTCGGACAGCATGCCCTGCGAGTACAGCAGGACGCCCATGCTGCCGACGAAACTGAGCGTGTCCGGGTGCTCATCACCCAGTACACGCCGGGAACCATCCAGCGACTCGCGGTAGTACGGCTCGGCCTCGGACAGCTTGCCCTGAGACCGCAGCAGCATGCCCATTTTGCTGATGGCGGTGAGCGTGTCCGGGTGCTCGTCACCCAGGACACGCCGAAAGCCATCCAGCGCCTCGCGGGCGTACGGCTCGGCCTCGGACAATCTGCCCTGATCTAGAAGCAGACTGCCCATGTTGCTGATCGACCCGAGCGTGTCCGGACCATCGTCGCCCAGCACGCGGCGGCGGGTGGCGAGGGCGGACTCCTGCAGCGGGAACGCCGCTTCATAAAGGCCGATCCTGCGGTAGAGATCCGCCAGCGCCTGTCGCAGGCTCGCATCGGTCGCAGGGTCTTCCTTGAACTGCCGGTCGATGGCGTCGATCGCGGGCCTCAGGATCGTGCGGTCGATCATGGCCGCGGCCGTGTCGGTGGCGTTCACGCGGACGAGTTCCTGCCGCAACGCGTCCACACGCATTGCCCGCTCGGACTCCGGCACGCCCGACTTCTCCAACGCCGCCCCGAACCGCTCGCGCACATCCGCCAGCAGCTCGACACCCGCGGTCGTCGTGTCGATCTGGCCGAGCATCTCCGACTGGAAGTCGGAAACCTTCTGCAGCTGCTCGGCCCGCTCGGACTCCCGCCGTTCCGCCAGTTCGGCGGCAGCCGCCCGCTCGTCCGCACGAACCCGCTCGGCTTCAGCGACCCGCCACTGCCAGGTCGCCACACTCAGCCCCGCCACCAGCGCCATCGCCACCGCCGCCGCGCTCGTCACCAGCGCCTTGTGACGACGCACGTACTTCCGCACCCGGTACCCCGTCGACTCCGGACCCGCCATCAGCGGCTTGCCGTCGAGGTAGTTCCGCACGTCCTCCGCCAGCGACATCGCCGTCTGGTACCGGTGCCGCGGCTCCTTCCGCATCGCCTTCAGCGGGATCCACTCCAGCTCGCTCCGCAGCGTCCTCGCCAGCTCCCGCAGACGCACCCCGTGCGTCCGCTCGATCCGGCTCGCCGACTCGCGGTCCTTCGTCGAGATCGTCGACAGCCGGTCGCTCGGTCGCGGCGGGTCCACCTCCCGCAGGATCCGCTGGATCTCGCCGTACGCCTTGCTTCGCAACTCCTTCCCGTCGAACGGCGTCGCCCCGGCGATCAGTTCGTACAGCAGCACCCCCAGCGAGTAGATGTCGCTTCGAGTGTCGATGTCCGCACTCGTCGGATCCGACTGCTCCGGGCTCATGTACTCCGGCGTCCCGATCATCTGACCCGTCTCGGTGAAGATCGTCTTCTCCGTCAGCGACTGGCTCATCGCCTTCGCCACCCCGAAGTCGATCACCTTCAGCGATGGCGTGCCGCCCTCCCCTTCGAACGCCAGGATGTTCGAGGGCTTCAGGTCCCGGTGCACGATGCCCTTCAGGTGCGCATGCTGGATCGCCTCGCACGCCTGCGCAAACAACTCGAGCCGCTCACGCAGCGACAGCTTCCGCGCGTCGCAGAACTCCGTCACCGGCTCGCCCTTCACGAACTCCATCGCGAAGTACGGACGCCCCTTCGGCGTCATGCCCCCGTCGAGCACCTTCGCGATGCCCGGATGGTTCATCACCGCCAGCGCCTGACGCTCCTGCTCGAACCGCGCGATCACGCTCTTCGAGTCCATCCCCGGCTTGATCAGCTTCAGCGCCACCCGCTGCACGAACGGCTGCCGACGCTCCGCAAGCCACACCTCGCCGAAACCGCCCTCGCCGATCCTCGAGATCAGCTTGTAGGGACCGATCTCGTCGCCCGGACGTTCGAGGCCGTCCGCGTCATCCCCACCCCGATCCGATCCGCCGCCGCCACCTCGAGGTTGATCCGCCGTCTCCGCAGGCTCGCCGGCGAACTTCGCACCTTCCGCGAACGTTGGGGCCGGCTCATGTGCGTCGGATCGGACCCGGTCGGACTGGCTGCTGTCGGTCATCGCACGCCTCCTGAGCTCCGCAACGGCGAAACATGCCGCGGCGGGGACCACCGAAGCGAACGCCACATCGAAGACCAAGTCCTCGGAACCGGACCCCGACCATCGGGCGAGCCGGCAACGATCGCGCGGAAGCGTAATGAACGGCCCCGGGATCGTCACGCATCGCCCGGCCAGGCATCGGCGGACCGCCGGAACGACCGACCCGTCTCGGTCAGCCGGATCTCCCACACTCCGGGCAGGACCGCGATCCGGTCCTTCCATCGACCCCAAGGCCATCCGGCGAGATCACGTACCCGCACCCTTCGCAGATCGTGATCCCTCGCCGCAAGAGCACCTCCGCGAGATAGGGGCGCGACGATCGCCGCAGGATCCACGACATCACGAACAGCGTGGCGACCACCTGCACCAGCAAGAGCGGCGGCAACCAGAGCCAGTTCCACGATCCCGAACGATCCAGCAGCCGGAAGACGAGGAAGGTCGCCGACATCATGGCCGCGGGCACGAGGGGCATCAGACGCACGAGACGCCCTGCCGCACGTCGCCGCCGAACCGCATCGGGTGCCGTCGAGGCCCCGAAGCCCAACGGCGCGAGCGGACCGTGGTCCGATTCCATCAGACTCCGAACCTCTTCCATCATCGCACGCCGGGATGCGTCGTCGAGCGCAAGCGAGTCGAGCCCGCGTCCGAACCGCATGCGGAAGAGCATCGCGGAGAACGAGTGCATCGTCGGATGCTAGCGCCGCCTACCCGCGGCTCCAGAAGCTTCGCGTGAAGATCGCGAGCACCGCGAAGAACTCGAGGCGGCCGAGGACCATGAGCGCCATCAGCACGATCTGCGAGGGATGGCTCATCGCCGCGTAGCTCTCGATCGCGCCGACCTTCCCGAGGCCCGGCCCCACGTTGCCCATGCTCGAGAGCGCCGCGCTGAACGCGGTGCCGGGATCGCACCCGGGCCCCTCGAACGCGAAGATCAGGAAGGTCCCGATCGCCACCGCGAGCATCGCCGCCACCAGCAGCGACATCGACGCCGAGACCGTGACGGGATCGACGATGCGCTTGCCGAGCCGGATCGGCCGGACCACCGCGGGCCGGAACTCGCGCTCGACCTCGCCGACGACCTGCCGCATGCCGATCCACGCGCGGATGACCTTCACGCCCGAGCCGGTCGAACCGGCGCAGCCGCCGATGAACATCAGGACGAGCAGCACCGCGATCGCGGGAACAGGGAAGTAGTCGAAGTCCGCGGTGCAGTAGCCGGTCGTCGTCATGATCGAGACCGCCGTGAAGGCCCCGGCGCGAAGGCTCGCGAAGACCCCGGGCGCCGACTCGACTCCCGAGACCTGCAGGATCGGCTCGTGGCGGATCGCCAGCGCCGCCGCGATCGCGAGCGATGCGCCGAGCAGCAGGCCGAGGTAGAGCCGCAGTTCCGGATCCCGCCAGACCATGTCGAACCGACGCTTGAGCAGGCGGTCGTACACCACGAAGCTCACGCCTCCGAAGACCATGAACGGCACGATCACCGCCTCGATCGCGATCGAGTCGAACGCCGCGATGCTCGCGTTGCGGGTGCTGAAGCCTCCGGTCGAGAGCGTCGTGAAGGCGTGGTTGATCGCTTCGAAGAAGGTCATCCCGCACAGCATCAGCAGCAGCGTCTGCAGCAGCGTCAGCGCGACGTAGAAGCCCCAGAGCGTCCGGGCGGTGCTTCGAACGTGCGGCCGCAGCCCTTCCGGCGACGGACCGGTCGACTCGGCCATGAAGAGCCGCTTGCCGCCGACCCCGAGTGAGGGAAGGACCGCGACGAAGAGGAGCACCACACCGAGTCCGCCGATCCACTGCGTGAGCGAACGCCACAGCAGGATCGCCCGCGGCAGCATCTCGATGTCGGTGACGATCGTCGCGCCGCAGGTGGTGAGGCCGCTGATCGACTCGAAGAGGCACGGCACCACCTCGTGCAGGCCGACGCGTTCCCCGAGCGGCCCTTCCCACTTGCCCCACGCGATGTACGGAAGCGCCGCCAGCGCTCCGCCGACGAGCCACGAGCACGCCACCAGCAGCACCGCCTCGCGGCGCCCAAGCGGACCCGGTCCGCGCCGACGGCTTCGGCGAAACCACGCGACGCCGTGACGCATCGCGAGGCCCGCGACCACCGCAATCCCGGCGGCGAGGCCCAGCGCCGCCGCGGCGAGCCAGTGCTCCCGCGCCGAGACGCGCATCGCCTCGTCGGCGGCCAGTCCAGCCTGCCATCCATCCCACACGCCCAGCAACGCGACTCCGAAGAGCAGGGCCGAGAGCAGCAGCAGCAGCCGCCCAAGTTCCGCGATGACGAGGCTCGCGTTCAAGCGTGGCTCCTGCGTCGGGCGTCAGCCCGCGCCGAAGATCTCCGGAAGGTCCCCGCCGCGTCCGTGCGGACCGAGCACGAGCACCGTGTCGCCCGGCTCGATCTGGTCCTCGGCGCCCGGCACGATCGTCTCGTCCCCGTGCTGCACCGCGATCACCGACCAGTGCGGCGTGAGCTTGACGGTGCGGAGCCGCGCCCCCACCGCCCTTCCGCCGGCCGCCGCGGTCACGCGGTAGAGATCAAGCTGGCCCCGCGCGAGCACGCTCAGCGTGCGCATCGGGCCGCGATCGAGCAGTTCCTCGATCTGCCGCGCCGCCACGAGCTTCGGGCTGAACGCGCGATCGACGCCGATGTCGTAGAGGACGTCGAGGTAGTCCGCCCGCTGCACGAGCGTCACCACGCGGCCGACACCGCGGCTTCGCGCGAGGACGCCGCCGATGATGTTGTCCTCGTCGTCGTCGACCATCGCCACGAAGTCGTCCGCGTCGCCGATCCGCTCCTCGCTGAAGACGGTGGCGTCGATCGGGTCGGCGTTGAGGACGGTGACGGTCTCGAGTTCGCCGGCGAGGCGTTCGGCGCGGAGCCGGTCTCGCTCGAAGAGGCGGATCGAGAATCCGCTGCCCTCGAGCAGCCTGCACACCCACGCCGCCATCGCGTTGCCGCCCATGATCACCACGCGGCGACGGCGAAGATCGCCCGGCCGAAACAGCCTTCGCGCCTGGTCGAGCGAATCCCGCGACGCGACGAGGAAGACCGAATCTCCCGACTGCACCGCGGTCGAGCCGTCGGGCATGAAGGCGCGGCCGTTCCGCTGCAGCGCGGCGACCCGCGTCCCGGCCGGCATCGGCAGCGTCGACAGCGGCTTGCCGATCGCCTCCGCCGCCGGATCGACCTCGAACTGCTCCATCTGCACATCGCCCCGCGCGAAGCTCTCGAGCTCGGTCGCCGCGGGATTCCGCAGCGTCTGCGCGATCGCGATCGCCGTCGAGTACTCCGGACAGATCAGCTCGTCGATGCCGAGGGCCTCGGTGTAGTCGATCTCCTCCTGCTCGAGGTAGCCGAAGTCGTGGACCCGGGCGACCACCTGCTTCGCACCGAGCTTCTTGGCGATCGCCCCCGCGAGCAGATTGACCTCGTCGTTGTCGGTCGCGAGAAAGACGAGTCCCGCCCCGGCGCACCCCGCCTCGGCGAGCACGTCGGCGCGGCCGCAGTTGCCCTCGAGCGTCCGGATGTCGAGGTTCTCCTCGAGGGCCCGCAGGCGCTCGGGACGCTGGTCGACCACCGTCACCGACTCGCCGCGGCGATCGAGGACCTCGCACGCATAGGTCCCGACTTCACCGGCGCCGCAGATGACGATCTTCATGATGACGCGTCGAGGCCTCTCGGTTCGGTCCGAAGGAAGGTCGGAGTGTATCGGCAGCCGCTCACTGCTTCGGGCGGAGCAGGTCCTCGAAGAGCCGCCTCGCGCCCTCGCGGACGCCGGCCTTGACCCCCTCCTCGAGCAGCTTGCCGAAATCGAAGTCGATCCGCACCTTGAGCGCCTCGCCGTCGAGCGGGCCGTAGAGCGTCATGGGCACGGTGAGCGCCGCGAGGACCTCCGGCGGCACCTTGCGGATCTCGGCGGAGTAGGCCGCGAGCGACGAGGCCGGGTAGGCCGCGGTGAACTCGCCGAAGGCCGGCGACCGCACCAGATCGATCCGGCCGGCGAAGGTGAGCGTGTTGCGCCAGCCGTCCTGGTACGGCACGAAGCGGACCGCGAAGTTCTCGTAGGAGACCTGCCCCTGACGAATCGTCGCGATCAG
>JBMSXH010000136.1:0-6595 GCA_049425445.1 Phycisphaerales bacterium
GCTTGCGTGCGGCATTCCGGTGCCGCACGGGCGTCGCCTCTGCAACGCGTTCGAACGCCGCTCCATGGCCGACTTCGGCTCGGCGGAACGGGCCTGCATCGAGGAGAACCGCTTCTTCATCGCCTCCCTGCGCCTGCTCTGCGCGTTCGAGATCGCGCTCGCCCGCAAGCCGTGGTTCCTCGAGACGACCCGCACGGCGCTCGGCCCCGGGATCAGGTCTCCGACGCGCCGCTGACTCGCGGGAGGACTCAGGCCGTCCCGACGATCGCGGTCCGAACGATCCGGAACTCGTCGAAGGGACGGTCCTTGGTGCGTGGCGCCACCAGTTCGACCTCCGCGGACTCCCCGAACTTGCGGGCGAGGCCCTTGACGAGACCGACCACCAGCGGCGCGAGGCCCTCGCGCTCCGAGACGTAGCGCAGCAGCAGCGTGCCGTCCTCGGCCTCGGTGACGCTGAACGAAGGCGGCCGCAGTTGGGGCATGCCGAAGCGGATGCGGGTGTGCAGTTGATCCAGGTTCGCGAGGAACTCCGGCAGCGATCGCCCGGCCGCCCGCATGATCTCGCCGTATCCGGCCTCGGCGGTGTACTCGATCCAGTACTCCCCGAACGCCTGGAGGACCTGATCCGCCGGCACGCCGAGCACCTCGCTCGAGGCGGCGACGAGCCGATAGGTCAGTTCGTCGGGGTACTGCTCCATCGAGAGGAACTCGACTTCGTCGACCTTGGCGAGGACCCGAATCCGCTCCCACGTCTCGGCACCGTACCGATCCACGACCAGTCCCTTCACGGCCCGGTTGATCATTCCGTACATGGCTGTCGGGTCTCCTTGGTGCCGGCTTCCTGCATCATGTCGGCGATTCGATCGACCAGTTGCTGAGGCGTGAACGGCTTCTGCATGAACGCGTGCTCGCCGCTGCCCACGCTCCGACGGAACGCCGCGTCGGGCGCGTAGCCGGAGATGAAGAGGGTGCGGACCTCCGGGTGGAGATCGCGGACGGCCTCCGCGAGCGCGGGACCCGGCATGCCGGGAAGCCCCACGTCGGTGACCAGCACGTCGATCGAGCGCAGCGACCTCGAACGCTCGATCGCGGACTTCGGATCCGACGCGGCGTGGACCACGAAGCCCGCATCGCCGAGCGCCATCTCGAGCAACGAGAGGATCGCCGGCTCGTCCTCGACGAGCAGCACGGACGCCTCGACCCGCGGGGCGTCCCGACGCTCGGAGGGCGCCCGTCGCTGTTCCGTCTCCGACTCGCTCCGAGGCAGCGAGATCCGGAAGCAGGTGCCCTTGCCCACCGTGCTGTCCACGGTCACCTCGCCGCCGGCCTGCTGCACGATGCCGTAGACCGTGGAGAGTCCGAGCCCGGTGCCCTTGCCCTGCGGCTTGGTCGTGAAGAACGGTTCGAAGATCCGTTCGATCGTCTCGGCGGACATCCCGCAGCCGTCGTCGACGACCTCGAGCAGCGCCCGACGAGGCGACTCGCCGTTCGACCCGACCGGCGCGCGATGCTCCGCTCGGGTGCGCAGCGTGATCGTCCCGCCGTCGGGCATCGCGTCGCGGGCGTTCACCGCCAGGTTGATCACGATCTGCTGCAGCGCATTCGGATCGATCTCGACCCGCAGCGGCCCGTCGCGGTGCTCCGCCACCAGCCGGACCTGCGCGCCGAGAAGCCTCCGGAGGATCGACTCCGTCTGCACGCACTCCTCGCCGAGGTCGACGATCCGGGGCTGCATCACCTGGCGCCGCGAGAAGGTCAGCAGCTGCGAGGTGAGCGCCGTGGCGCGCTCGGTGGCACGCTGGATCTCGTCGATGTAGTCGCGGGCCGGCGTGCCCTTGGGCAGTCGCTCCGCGGCGAGCGAGGCGAACCCGAGGATCGCCGTCATCAGGTTGTTGAAGTCGTGCGCGATGCCGCCGGCGAGAAGTCCGATCGCCTCCATCTTCTGGACCTGCCGAAGCGTCGCCTCGAGCCGCTGCCGCCGTTCAAGCTCCTCCTCGAGCCGCCGATGGCGCTCGTCGAGCGCCTTGGCCGCCTCGCGCAGCTGATCGGTCAGCGAACGAAGCTCGGCCAGCGCCGTGTTGCGCGTCTGCAGCAGCAGCAGCATGTCGCCGATCGACTCGTGGGGCGGAAAGTCCTTGAGCGACAGCCCGAACCGCGCGAGATCGTCGAGTTCGGAGACCCACGGCGCTCCGAGGAAGACCACGGCGTCGTTCGCGGCGACCCGCACGAACTGGCCGCGAAGCCGGAACCCGTCGCCGCGCCCCTTCGGCATCAGGAGGTACTGCGTGTCGCTTCGCGGCAAGGGGGGAAGCACCGGACCGCCCGCGGCGCGATCGACCGTGAAGATCTCCTCGAAGGCCCGACCGACCTTCGCCTCCGGCGCCACCCCGAAGAGCCGAGGTCCGGCGCCGGCGAGACGGCCCCACGATCCGTCGACGCGCTCGAGCGTGAAGCGGAACGGAAAGGCGGCATCGAGGGCCTCGGTGTCCAGACCGATCGTCGGCGGCGAGAGACTCACGAGTCGAGTGCTCCTGTCATGGGCTCCACTCCCGGAACATCGGCCACTTCGAGGCGCTCCGCCACTGGCCGTGACTCGAAGCCCCGCCGCCGAGTGCGGTCTCGGCTTGCAACCGGATCGCTGCCTCACCCAGGCTCGCGTGCGCGCGGATCCGGGGACCTTCGAACTCGACGTCCAGTGTATGACGCCGCCCGAACCACGAATGCCACGCCCTCTCGATGGTGGCGTTGGCCGAGACCGTTCGACCCGCACGACCATCATCGTCCCGACCGTCGCACCCGCCGGGCTCGCTGAGGTTGGCTGCGCGGCGTTTCGAGTTCGATGGGGAATTGGCCCGGTGGTGCAACACCCTCGACCACACGATGAATGGGGTGCAGGCGGGTCCACCGTCCGCGGAGGTCGACAACTCGATGGGTACCGCGCTCCATCCTCGCGAGTCCGAACGGCTTCTGGCCGTGGAAGAGACCGGACTGCTCGATGAACCCGTCGATCGAGTCCAGCAGGCGGCGGCGAGGCTCGCGAGCGAGATCTTCGACGTGCCGATCGGCGCGGTCAGCCTGGTCGCCGAGAACCGCCAGTGGTTTTCGGCGATCCACGGACTCGAGTGCCGAGAGACCTCGCGGGATGCGGCGTTCTGCGCACACACCATCCTCGGCGAGGTTCCGCTCGTCGTCGAGGATGCGCAGTCCGATCCCCGATTCCGCGAGAACCCGCTGGTCACCGGCGATCCCCGGATCCGCTTCTACGCGGGCGTGCCGCTGCGGACATCCGACCAGCTTCCGCTTGGAAGCCTCTGCGTCATCGACCGCAGGCCGCGCCGGCCGACGGAAGGTCAGCTCGAGGCGCTCTCGACGCTCGGCTCGCTCGTGGTGGCCCAGTTGGACATGCTGCGGCTGCACCGCCGGCTTCGCCGCGAGACCTCGCAGCACCGCCGGACCCTCGATCGGGAACGGGCCATCGCTGCGGCCCTGCCCGGCGCGATCGCCGAACTGCGCGTCGATGATGGCGGCGATTCGGTTCGAATCACCCACGCCAGCCCTCGCCTGCAGCAGCTTCTCGGCGATGCCGCCGCGACGCGCGGCGGCTCGGATCTGCTCGCCCTCGTCGATCCTCGCGACCGCCGCGGCCTGCTCGCGGCGCTCTCGGAGCCCCGCAAGGACCTGTCGCGGCGAGTCGTCGAGTTCCGCGCGCGTCCCGATGGCGACGCCGAGGATCGATGGTTCGAACTCGACGCCATCGGACGCCGCGGCCGCCGCGCCGCCCTCTGGCACGCCTTCATCGCCGACATCACCGACCGCCGCCGCGCGGCCCGCGAGGTCGCGAGGCTCGCATCGATCGTCGACCACTCGGAGGAGGCCATCCTCTCCTTCGATCTCGGGGGCCGATTCACCAGCTGGAACCCGGCCGCCGAACGGATCTTCGGCCGATCCGCCGACCAGGCGCTCGGGCAGTCGGTCGAGAGCGTGATCCCGCTCGAGCGGCTCGAGGAGCATCGTGCCGCCATCGATCGGCTGCTCGCCGGGCGCGGCAGCACGAGGCTCGAGACGACGCGCCTCGCCGCCAACGGCGAACGTCGCGCGGTGCTCAGCGCGATGTCCCCGCTTCGCGACGAGACCGGCGAGCTGATCGGCGTGTCGGAGATCATCAGCGACGTCACGCGGCGGCGGCAGGTGGAGTCGCAGCTTGCCGAATCGCTGCGGGTCGTGGACGACGTCTCCCACGAGTTCCGCACCCCGCTCGCGGTGATCAGCGAGTTCTCGTCGATCATCGCCGACGGCATCGCCGGCCCCGTGACCGACGAGCAGCGCGAGTACCTCTCGATCGTGGGCGGTGCCGTCACCGATCTCAACCAGATGGTCGAGGACCTCCTCGACTCGAGTCGCCTGCGGGCGGGAAGCCTGCGGGTCGAGCGTCGAGGCGAGGCGATCGAATCGCTGATGAGCTCGATGCGCGGCGCGCTCGCGGCCAAGGCCAACCTTCGGTCCATCGTCGTCCGCGAGGAGATCGCCGATTCGCTGCCCGAGGTGTTCTGCGACGCGGGCAAGACGCGGCGCATCCTCTCGAACCTCATGACCAACGCGGTCAAGTTCTCGCCCGACCGCGGCGAGGTCGTGGTCTCGGCGCGCCTCGCTCCCGGCGGCGACGAGGTCGTCCTCTCCGTTCGGGACCACGGCCCCGGCCTCACCAAGGAGGAGATCGGGCGCCTCTTCGGGCGCTTCGAGCAGTTGTGCACGCCGCACCGCGCCACCGCGAAGGGCTTCGGACTCGGCCTCAGCATCGCCCGCGAACTCTCGTGGCTGAACCTCGGCCAACTCACCGTCGAGAGCCGCAAGGGCGAGGGAGCCTGCTTCTCGTTCAGCGTGCCGGTGGCCGACCATCGCGCCGTCCTCGAGCACGCCGCCGCCACCATCCACGCCCTCGCCGCCGATCGCGATCCGCTCGTGCTGATCTCCGCCCGAGCCGTCGACCCGCAGGAGTCCGCCGGCGATCTGCTCCTGGGCTGGCTGTGTTCGAGCGTCTTCGCGACCGATCTGGTGCTGCCGGCGGGCTGCTGCGATGGCCGCACCGGACGGGCGCTGCTCGTCGGCCGCTCCCGCGCGCCGCAGTCCTGGCTCGATCGCCTGCGGCAGATCCACGCCAAGCAGCGGTCCGAAAGCCCCGAACGCGTGCCCGAGGCCGAGTTCACGCTCGAGGCCTCGTGGCCCCCCGGCACCTCGCCCTCGGAGTGGATCGAGTCGATCCGCTCGCAGGAGACCTCGCCATGAACCCGGAAGTGCTCGTCATCGACGACGAGTGGGCGGTCTCGCGTGCGCTCGCGGCGCGGCTCGAGGCCAGCGGCTTCGCGACCCGCATCGCCGTGAACGGCCTCGACGGACTGGCCGCGATCGAGCATTCGCGTCCCGACGCGGTGCTGCTCGACCTGCGCATGCCCGACATCGACGGCCTCGAGGTGCTGCGCCGCATTCGCGAGGACCCGCGGCACGCGGACCTGCCGGTGATCATGCTCACCGCGAACGTGCAGGACGCGGTCCGGGGCGAGGCGCTGGCGCTGGGAGCCCGCGCCTTCTTCGGAAAGCCGTTCGATCACCACGCGCTGGTGGCGGCGCTTCGCCGGATGACGAAGCCGGCCGCCGGCATGGAAGGAGTCGCATCATGAATCACGGACGAACCAGGACCATCCTCATCGCGGACGACGACTCGGCGATCACCACGGCGATCTCCGTGCGCCTCGCCTCGGAGGGCCACCGCTGCATCGTCGCCCGGAGCGGCGCCGAGGCGCTGGGTTGCTTCGATCGCGAGTCGCCCGATCTGGTGATCTGCGATCTGCACATGCCCGACGGCGACGGCGCCACCCTCGCCGAGTGCATCCGCGCCACGTCGTCGGTGCCGATCATCCTGATCAGCGGCGTCCGCGAGGTGTTCCGACGCCGTCTTCGACGGATCGCGGACGTCACCTTCCTGCGCAAGCCATTCCTCACCTCGGACCTGCTGCAGGTCGTCGACGCGGCGCTGGTCGCGTCCCGATCGACGATGCATCCGGCCTGAACATCCCCTTCGGAGCTTCGCCATGCTTGACCAACCCAAGGTTCTGATCGCCGACGACGATGTCGGCCTGCTGACCGCGTTGGCCGTCCGTCTGAGAGCCGCCGGCTACGCGGTCCGCACCGCACAGGACTGCTACCAGGCGGTGCAGCTCGCCAATCGCTGGCGACCCGATGTGATCGTGCTCGACCTGAGGATGCCCGCCGGCGACGGCTGCATCGTGCAGGATCGCATCGAGTCGAGCCGCAAGGGCCTGCTTCGCGTTGCGCCGGTGATCTTCCTGACCGGCGAACGATCGGCTCAGGTCGATGCCATGTCGGCGTGCGGGCGGGCCTTCGCGGTCCTGCACAAGCCCTGCGATGCGCGGACGCTGATCGGCGTGATCGAGGACGCGCTGCATCAATCGCCGGTGTCCACGGTGATCGACTGACCACCCCCTGCCTCGGCGGGCCGGCTCGCGGGTGGCCTGGTCGTCGATCGCGGTGATCGATCGGGCCCCCCGGGCCGGGCCGGGTGGACTTCGCGGGTAGGATG
>JBMSXH010000137.1:0-6564 GCA_049425445.1 Phycisphaerales bacterium
CATCAGGCGATGGAGGAGATCGCGGAGTTCCTGGGGATCACCTCCGCCGACGTGCTCGACACGGTCAGCTTCTACGACGAGTTCAAGACCGAACCCGTCGGCCGATGCGTGATCGGCGTGTGCCAGTCGATCGCCTGCGAGATCTGCGGGCATGAGGCGATCCTCGATCATCTTCGGCAGAAGCTCGGGCTCGAGCCCGGCGAGACCGACGACGCGGAACGCTTCACGCTGCTCACGATGGAGTGCCTCGGCTCCTGCGACACCGCTCCCGTGGCGCTCTTCAACGACGTGCTCCACGAGAACCTCACCATCGACGCGGTGGATCGCCTCGTCGACGAGGCCCGCGCGAAGCTCGACGCCGGGCACGACTCCCATGGCTGAGGCGGAGTCTCGCAAGCCGATCGCCCGCTGCCTCGGCGAGGCGGTGGGGCACCTCGTGCAGGCGGTTCGAACGCCGGTCGCCGCCGACCGAATCCTCGTGGAGCGGCGAAGCGAGGTGCGCGATCTCGACGGCCTGCGATTGCGGCGGACGGTGATCGACGAGGTCGAGCCGCTTCCCGCTCGCCATCCCGACGACTCCACCCCGACCCCGTGAGCGAACCTCGCAACCGGTCCTCTCTCCACCGCACATCCGAGCCCTCGCCAAACCCATGACTCTCGAAGCCCCTTCGCTCACCCAGCGCATTCCCACGGCCCCGTGGGGCGATCCTCGCGAACGCCGGACCGTCGACTACACGCGATTCGTCGCGACCGACGGATACAAGGGACTCGAGGCGGCCCTCGATCAGCAGCCTTCGCAGGTGATCGAGACGGTCAAGGCGGCGGTCCTTCGCGGCCGCGGCGGCGCGGGATTTCCGGCCGGCCTCAAGTGGTCCTTCGTCGCGCCGCCCGACGGTGGGCGGCGATATCTGGCGATCAACTGCGACGAGGCGGAGCCAGGGACCTTCAAGGATCGCCTGCTCTGCGACTTCGATCCCCATCTGATTCTCGAGGGCATCGCCATCGCCTGCTGGGCGTGCCAACTCGACACCGCCTACTTCTTCATCCGCGGCGAGTACCACCACCAGGCCAGGGTCGTGGAGCATGCGATCCGGGAGGCCTACGAACACGGCATCTTCGGCGGGTCGGGGCTCATGAAGGGCAAGGTCCCGTTCAAGGTCGACTGCCATCTGCACCGCAGCGCCGGGGCGTACATCTGCGGCGAGGAGACGGGTCTGCTCGAGGCGATCGAGGGCAAGCGGGGCTGGCCTCGCATCAAGCCGCCGTTCCCGGCGGTCAAGGGGCTCTTCGGCCGTCCGACGATCGTCAACAACGTGGAGACGCTCGCCGCGGTTCCGGGCATCCTTCGCCACGGCGTCGAATGGTGGAAGAAGCAGGGCGTCGAGAGTTCGCTCGGCGGCATGCCCAGCTACGGCTCGAAGCTCATGGGCGTCTCGGGGCATGTGAATCGTCCCGGCGTCTACGAGATGGGGCTCGGGATCACGCTGAAGGATCTCGTCGAGAAGCACTGCGGCGGGATTCGGCACGGACGGCGCTTCAAGGGCGCGATCCCCGGAGGCGTCAGCATGGGCGTGCTCGGCACCGACCAGTACGAGGTGCCGCTGGACTTCGACATCGGTCCACGCGCCGAGGTCCTCGGCCTCGGCACCGCCTGCCCGACCGTGTTCGACGAGGAGACCGACATGGTCGCGGTCGCTCGGAACATCTCCCGGTTCTTCAAGAACGAGTCCTGCGGGCAGTGCACGCCGTGCCGAGAGGGTTCGGCGTGGACCTACAAGATCCTCTGCCGCATCGAGCGAGGCGAGGCGACCACCAAGGACCTCGACCTCCTGCTTGAACTGGCCGGATCCATGGGACTCGGGCCCGGCACCACGATCTGCGGTCTCGCCGACGGCAACAACTGGGCCGTCCGAACGATCGTCAACAAGTTCCGAAGCGAGTTCGAGGCTCGGGTTCGCCCGAAGCTCGTGCCGCTTCAGATCGGGGCCTGACGAAGGCCTCCCGGAGCCGCTTGCGCCTGCGATGAATGCAGATCCCACCCTGAGCAGCCGTCCGCTCGATCCGTCCGCCAGTTCCCCGTCGGATTCCGACGAGGAGCCTCCTTCGCGGGCGCGACTCGTGGAGGCGGATGGTGCGACGGAGCCGGGACTCAGTTGGATCGACCGACGTCCTCCGGGATCGGCGGCGGCCCGCCTGAAGATCGATCTCGCGTGGCTCGTCCGGCGCGGCGATGCGCTCGTCGCCCAACTTCCGCAGCCGCTGGCGGAGGTGGCGATCGCACTCCTCGACGATGTCGAGATGGATCGGCTTCATCGCGAGCACTGCGGAGTCGAGGGAACCACGGACGTCCTCAGCTATCCAGACGCCGACGCGCACCCCACTGGCGCACTCGTCGGGGACCTGGCGATCGGGGTCGAGGTCGCGCACCGGGAGGCCGCGGCGCGTGGCCGGCGTATCGAGGAGGAGATCCTGCTCTACGCCGCGCACGGGCTGCTGCACCTCGCGGGCGAGCGTGACGACACGTCGGCCTCCGCGGCTTCGATGCGCGAGGCCCAGGATCGGATCATGCGTGCGATCGGGCTCCCGCCGACCGAGCAGGAGCAGGCGTCATGACCATGATCCTCGGTCTCGTGCTCGTGATCGCCACCTTCGTCACCACCTGGCTCGCGGCGCTGGCGATCGCCCTCAACGAGGCGAGCGAATCGGCACTCGAGGAGCGGTTCGGGAGCCGAATCGCAGCGCGACGCTGGATGTTCGGGCGTCTTGGCGAACTCTCGCAACTCGTCGGGTTCCTTCGGACCATGGGACGGGTTGCGATCGTGCTGCTCTTCGTGGTCGAGTGGTGCGGCTTCGGTGCGGGCGCGAGCCTGGAGATCTGGGCGTTGCTCGCCGCCGCCGCCTCGTCGATCGCGGTGCTCTGGCTCTTCACCTCGCTGCTCGCGAGCAGCCTGGCCCGGCACGCGGCCGAAGGGCTCGTGGTGAAGGCGGCGCCGATCCTGCGGATCATCGACACGGGAGGGTGGCCGCTTCGCCGCACCTACCGGCTCGTCGACGAGGCGGTGCGGCGACTCACCGGCGCCAACCTTCGCGGAGCGGAGGCCGAGGAGGACCTGCTTCGCAGCATCGAGGACACGCAGCGGCAGGGTGGTCTCGACGAGTCCGCCGCGGAGATCCTCGAGAACGTGATCGCCTTCTCGGAGACCGAAGTCGCCTCGGTGATGACGCCTCGAACCGACATCGAGGGGATCGAGCGGACGGACGACCTGTCGGCCATCCGCGACTTCATCGCGGCGGCGGGCCACTCGCGCATCCCGGTCTACGAGGGGAGCCTCGACACGATCCTGGGCATCCTCTACGTGAAGGATCTGGTGCCGTATCTCGGGGCGGACGGAGCGGAGTTCCGGCTGAGGCCGCTGCTGCGGGAGCCCATTCGCGTGCCCGAGACCAAGCCGGTCCGAGATCTGCTTCGCGACTTCCAGCACAGCGAAGTCCATCTCGCGATCGTGATCGACGAGTACGGAGGAACGAGCGGACTGGTCACGATCGAGGATCTGCTCGAGGAGATCGTGGGCGAGATCCACGACGAGCATGAACCCGAGAGCGAGACGCTTCCAGAGATCGAGGCTCGCGAGGGTGGCGGGTTCATGGTCGACGGGCGATTCCCGATCGAGGATCTCGCCGACCGCATCGGCATCGAGGTCCCCGAGGACCGCGACTACGACACCGTCGCCGGATTCCTCCTGGCGCACTTCGGGCGCGTTCCGGCTCCGGGCGAGCGATGCGAGTTCGCGGGCTGGCACTTCGAGGTCGAGTCGGCCGCGCCGACCCACATCCAGCGGGTCCGCCTCGCTCGGGAGTCCGATCCCGCCGCCGGTCCCGGCAGCGAGGAGTCGGCCGCGACGGCCTGAGCCGACGAGCGACGTCGCAGGTCGGAGTACACTCGAACGATGCCGCTTCTCTCGGCGCGCGATCTGGTGAAGAGCTACTCCCGTCGACGGGTCGTCGATGGCGTGGGCTTCGACGTCGACCCGGGCGAGATCGTCGGATTGCTTGGCCGCAACGGTGCCGGCAAGACCACCTCGTTCCGCATGGCGATCGGCATGATCACTCCCGAGTCCGGCCGCGTGGTCTTCCGCGGTGAGGACGTGACCCATCTGCCGATGTACCGGCACGCGCTGCTTGGCATGGGCTACCTCAGCCAGGAGCCGAGCGTGTTCCAGCGACTCACCGTCGAGCAGAACCTCGAGGCGATCCTGCAGACGATGGGGCTCTCGCGCATCGCGCGTCGCCAGCGCCGGGAGGAGCTTCTGGCGCAGTTCGGACTCCGCCACAAGGCTCGCGACGCCGCACGAACCTGTTCCGGCGGCGAGCGTCGGCGTCTCGAAATCGCGCGGGCCCTGGTGACGCGGCCGCAGCTGCTGCTCCTCGACGAGCCGTTCGCCGCGGTCGATCCGCACACCGTCGAGGAGCTGCAGGACGAGGTTCGCCGGCTTGCGGAGGCGGGCATCGCGATCCTCGTCACCGACCACAACGTGCAGCAGACGCTGCGGATCTGCGATCGCGCCTACATCATCCACGAGGGACGGAATCTGCGCGAAGGCACGCCGCGGGAGATCATCAACGATCCCGAGGTGCGCGACGCGTATCTGGCCTCGACCTTCCGCGGAGACGAGTTCGGATGATTCGAGCGAGGCACTTCTCGTCGCTGGTCTCGGCGGTCGTCGTCCTCGCGATGGGCGGCGGCTGCGTGCGCCGCACCGTCGAGATCACGAGCGAGCCGTCCGGCGCGCTGGTGCTGCTCAACGATCGCGAGATCGGTCGCACGCCCGTGACCGCGGAGATCCTCTACTACGGCACCTACGACGTGCAGATCCGGCTCGATGGGCACGAGCCGATCAACGGGGCCGCGGAGGCGAAGGCGCCGGCGTGGGACTGGATCGGCCCGGATCTCGTCGCCGAGTTGATTCCCGTCGACTTCACCAGCCGCAACGCGTGGCATTTCACCCTCGTGCCGGCCGACGTGGATCCGGCCGCGGTGCTGTTGCGGGCGCGAGGCCTGCAGTCGCGAACGATCGTCGCCGAGGAGACGACGGCTCTCGATCCGAAGGCGTCGCTCGAGAGCCTCGGCCGCGAGGTCGAGGCCGAGGACGCGTTGCCAGGCGAAGACCCATCTCCGGCCACCGCGCCAGTTCCGCTGCCGGGGCCGCCCGCCGGGCCGACGTTGCCGGAGCCGTTGGCGCCGGTGCCATGAAGCTCGCTTGCGAAGGCCCGTCGAGCGACCCGTCGAGCCGCACTTGGAGCGCCAGATCGGACCGGGCCAGCGGGCTTCGATCGGGCGATGGTCGTCACGGGGATCGGCGGCAAAAAAGACCGCCGTCCGAAGGCTCCGACACCTCCGAACGGCGGGTTCGCGGAACCCCGAAAGGCTCCGGCGATGGACTGGGTTGGACGACCGAACGACGAAAGGTATCGGGGGCTGGGAGGCATGGTCAACGCCAATTCCGGTTTGGGACGAGAATCGCGACGAAGTCTGCGAAGGCGGGGGAGCCGTCTCGAGAAGTCGGGATGCAAGTTACTGTAGAGAATGGACTTGCAGGATGGTGGCAAAGCCCATGATCGAAATCGCCCTTGCCGTGATCATTGACGAATACGAGGCCTCGAAGGCTGGCCCCCGAGTGCTGGTGGCCCGACGGAAGGTGGACGCTCCCCGCGGCGGACTCTGGGAGTTTCCCGGCGGCAAGATCGAGCCGGGCGAGCCACCTCGCGACGCTGCGATTCGAGAGACGCGCGAGGAGACCGGCTGCGAGATCGAGGTGGTGTCCTCGCTGGCGACGAGCGAGGAGAACGACCCTCGAGAGACGTCCGAGCCCGCGGTTCGGCTCCACGCGTTCGTGGCGAGGTCTCGCGCGGGCAGTCCGGCGCCCCGTGCCCTCGCCTCGGAGGAGGTGCGGTGGGTCGGCCTGGAGACCCTGCGGCAACTTCCGATGCCGGGAGCCAACCGAGCGATCGTGGAGGCGCTGGAGTCCGCGTGGCGCGCGGGGTTGGTGCCGCCGAATCGCGAGGCGCCGCCCGTGCCCGAGATCGAGGTCGCCGCGCCGCCATCCGTGTCGCGATCGAACGGCCTGCTCGCCGCGGTCGGTGCGGTCTCGATCCTCGCGGCGATGTTCCTTGGCAGCCGGGCCTCTGCCGCGCCGCCCGGATCCATCAAGCTGCCGATCGGATCGACCCCGCTGTCGATGGCCTATGTCGCGGCCGAGCGGCAGGACGAGGCACCGAGCACCGATTCGTCGAGTGGTTCCGGGACTGGAGAGGCCGCGACCTTCGGGACAGCGGACACGTGGCGAGTGAACATTCTCGGCGGCGTGGTCAGCAACTTCACGACGACCACCGGCGGCGAGTTTCGCAGCGAGTTCGAGTACTTCCTCGTCGATCGATTCTCGCTCGTGCCGACCTTTGAACTCGGTGCGTTCGCCCAGGACGACGGCGACGACCCGCTGTTCGTCTCGGGCGCGCTGCTGCTGCGCTGGCACTTTCTCCACGGCGATGGTTGGACGGTCTTCGCCG
>JBMSXH010000138.1:0-6561 GCA_049425445.1 Phycisphaerales bacterium
CCGAAGCCGACGCTGAAGCCGTAGCGGTTCTCGCTGTAGTCGGGGAAGATCCGATTGCGGTAGAGGGCGTCGGCGTTGAAGGAGATGTCGCTGTCGAAGATGTGCGGATCGCCGAACGCGATCGAGTAGTTGCTGACCTCGGTGCCGGGCGAGATCGCGAGGTTGAAGGTCTGCCCGGCGCCGCGGAACGCGCGCCCTTGGATGAACTCGGAGAAGGACATCGGGACGTCCGCGATGTCGAAGTTCCGCTGGTTGAGCGAGATCTCGCCGAAGATGCCGCTGTCCGATCCGAGGCCCACGCCGAAGTTGACGCTGCCGGTGTCCTTCTCCTTCACCTCGATCAGCAGGTCGCGGATGCCTGGAGCTCCGGGGCGCGGCTCCTGGATCGTGGCGCGGACGTCGTTGAAGAGGTTGATCTGCCGGATCCTCGCCTCGGCGAGTTCGAGTTCGCGGGCGTCGAGCGGGCGCTCGGGGCGGATCCGCACGAGGCGACGGATGACCTTGTCCTTGGTGAGCAGGTTCCCCTGCACCAGCACGAGGCCCGTGGTGGCCCGTTCGCCTTCGAAGACGCTGAGGATCAGGTCGACCTCGGGCTCCTCTCCGGTTCGCACGTAGGCGTCGGAGACGCGTGCGTCGACGTAGCCCAGCGCGAGATAGGCGTTCCGCACCGTCTCGACCGATCGGCGGACGGATGCGGTCCGGAAGATCTCGCCGGGCTGCAGCTCGATCAGCGATTCGATCTGGGTGGGCGAGAAGACTCGCAGTTCGGCGCCACCCCCGGCGCCGAAGCCCTGCACCAGCACGTTGCGAAGGCGATAGCGCCTTCCCTCGGAGACGATGAACGTGACCTTCGCCTCCCGCTGGTCGGGGCTCAGCTGCACGCGCCAGTCGGTGCGCACGTCCACGTAGCCGAGGTCGCGGTAGTAGCGGTCGATCTTCGCGGCGTCGTCGATCAGCAGTTCGGGTTCGAGCAGTCCCTTGTTGAAGATGAAGAAGCTCTCGGAGGTCTTGATCTGCGCGGAGAGACGCCTCGCCGGGATCGCCTCGTTGCCGACGAACTCGATCTCCTGGATCTTGACCCGCGGCCCCTCGATGATGCGGAGGATCAGGATGCCGGTGTCGCGAAGACGGCTCTCGTCGACGGTGACCTCGACGAGGTAGTGGCCCTTCTTCTTGTAGAGCTCCTTGATCCGGAAGACCGCCTGCTCGAGCAGGAAGTCGTCGCGCGGACCGCCCGCATAGAGAGGAATGGCCGCCCGGAGCTCCTGGTCGGAGATGAGCTTGTTGCCGACGACCTGCAGGTCGAGGATCAGAGCCTGTTCGACGAGCCGGTAGGTGATCCGCACGGTGCCGTCGGGCAGGATCTCCGCCGCCGCGTTCACCGACGCGAAGTGCCCGAGGCGGTAGAGGGTGGCCACGTCGTCGCGGATGGTGAGCGGGTCGTAGGGCTGCCCGGCGGCGACGCGGATGTTGTTGAGGATCTCCTGACGCTGGATGCGGGAGAGGCCTTCGATCCGCACCTCGCCGATGGGGCGATCGCGAAGCGACTCGTTCTCGAGATCGCCGAAGTCCTGGGCGAAGGAGGCGCTGGGCATCGCGGCGAGCCCGGCGATCGTCAGCAACGCGGCCAGGATCCAGCGTCGGAAGGACCGCCCGGACGGCCCGGGGAGATGATTCGCCTGCGGGCCGTCGGACCGGAGACCTCGACGCGAACGCCGCGGGTCGCCCGACGGGGCGCCGGGGCGTCCCAAGTCGTGTGGGGGAGGCGACCGCATGCGTGGGCGGAGGGTATCGGTCGCGAGAAGGGGTCACAAGGCGGGCGGCGGAGTTCCCGGCGCAACCGTGGCGACTTGCTCGACGCGGCAGGACGGTCAGACTGATCCGATGCCCAAGATCCTCCGCTCCGCCGCCATGGCGATGCTGGTGTGCTCGACCCTCGCCTCGCGCTCGACCGGCTTCGCGCAGTCCCCGGCACCGCCGGCGCTCGACCGCACGTCGATGATGGCGGAGCGGATCGTGGATGGCTCGCTGCCGGCCGCGCTCTCCGCGGAGGAACTCGACGCGCATCTCGCGTCCGCATCCGCGGAGTTCGGCATCGGCGCAGCGATCGCGGAGGTCCTTCCCGCGGAGGTTCGCCTCAAGGCGATCGACTCGCTCACGGAGCAGCGTGCCGAGTGGAATCGGCTCGGACGGCCCATGCTCGTCGAGGTCGTGCGACGCGAGTTCGCCGCTTCCGGCGGCATGAGCGAGACGGTGGGTCGCGAGATGCTCGAATCGCTCCAGTCGTTGTGGACGATCGAGCAGGCGATGTTCGCCGGCCTTCGCGAGACGTGCGAGCCTTCGATTCGGCCCGTGGTCGATCGGGCCGAGGCGCTGCGGGCGGAGCGGTTCTGGGTCGGAGAGACCTCGGTCTTCGGACCGCGGTTCGAGACCCTCGACCTCGAGACCACGATTCGAGGCTGCGCGTCCTTGGCCGGCCCGCTCGATCCGGCCACCAGAGAGTCGCTCGATGGTCTGCTCGCCGACTATCGACAGGAGCGGATGCGGCTCCTTGCGACGCTGCGCCGCGCGAACCTCTCGACCGCCGTCGACGCGAACCGCGTGGCGATCGAGGCGCAGACGTGGGCTCTGGCCAAGCAGCGGGCGGGCGAGGAGCAACGGCTCGATCCCCAGGTGCTGATGGGCCTCGCGATGGCGGCGCAGTTGCTGCCGACCATGGAGGCGTGGCAGCAGTTCGGCGCCGTGCAGGGACGCGCCGCAGAGTCCGCGGCCGCGATCCTCGGTCCCGTGCGGGGGTGGTGCATCTTCGCGGCGATCTGGGACGCGCACCCGCATCAGCCCTTCGCCGGCGCCGAGGAGGATCCCGCAGGGGCTCGCGTGGCGGCGTGGATCGCGGGTCGACAGCAGGCGGGGGATCTCGAGGCGCTCGCCCGCGCGGAGGCGTGGCTCGCCTCCGACGCCGCGGCGGTGGCGGCGTGGATGCGGGAGATCCTTCAGGAGAACAAGCGGGCGTCGCTCGAGATCCGCCGCGCGGTCTCGGAGCAGCCGATCGACTTCGACGCGCTCGCGGCGCTGGTGGCGGAGGCGGAACGCAATCCGCCGACGCACATGCGGCTCGCCGACGAGCGGAGGCGATCGGTGGAGCGGTTGGTGGGGGGGTAAGCGGTCAAGGCGCGGCGATCGCCTTCCGACTTCGGACGGCCCCTCCGTCTCGCTCGCTGCGCTCGCGATCCACCTCCCCGGCGTCGCTTCGCTCCGCCGAGGAGGAGTTTCGTCCGACGCGTGATCGAGTTCTCGCCATGTCTGTTCGCGGAAGCGAGGTGCGACCAGCGCGTTCGCACGCTCGGCCAACTCCTCCCCTGAACGCGAAGCCGTTCAGGGGAGGTGCCGAGCGCAGCGAGGCGGAGGGGTGGTGCTTCGACGGAAGGTGACGTTCGCGCGAAACAGAAGTTGCCCCGTTCTTCCACCAACTTCGGATGCCCCCACCTCCGTCGCGACGTCGCTTCGCGACTTGCGGGGAGGGGTTCCCCTCGCGCGACGGGGCCGTCAGCCGTTCGCGTTCACCAATCCCTCCAACGTCGCCATCACCCCCTCGAGCCGGCCAATCGCCGCTTCGAGCCGTTCAAGGCCTTCAAGTGCCCGATCCGCGTCGCCATCGGCGACCGGCTCGGCCACGATCGGCATCGCGGTCGATCCGTAGCCGGTGAAGCGATCGGTCGCGATCGAGAGGTTCCGGTACCACGGGCGATCGAAGAGCCCGCGCTCGTCCCACCACGCCCGGTCGAGCGCCAGCAGCGAAGCGTTGATCGCTTCGAGGGACTCCGGCGTCAGGGATGTCGGATCTTCCGCACGCGCGTCGAGTCGGCGGTCGATCGTGCCGCCGCGGTCGGCCAGCTCGTCGAGACGCGCGGCGAGCGGCTCTGCCGCGTCGTCGGTGACTGGGATCGTCCGCAGCTTCGCCGCGGCGTCGCGCGCAACCGCCTCGGTTCGGATCGGCAGCACCGCTTCGAAGGCGAGCAGGGTCGCGAGGTTCGCGGTGTAGCGGGCGATCATGAGCGCTGGCTCGTAGTCCTCGCCCACGATCGATCGATACCACGCGAGCGTGTCGTAGTTGGTGTGGTAGCTCGTGCCCTCGCTGCCGCCGGAGTGGATCGTCGCGACGGGCATCGCGATGTGCCCCACGAACGCGACGTGATCGGATCCGCCGCCGGATCCGCCCGGCGAGAACGACCGGCCATCGCGTTCGGCGAGGTCGAGCACGCTTCGGCCCTGCGGGTCGCGGGCCCCCGGCGTCATCGCGGCCGCGCGGCGCGCGGCGGCACGCAGGCTCGGACTCGCCGACATCGAGAAGTTCGGACCCATCGAGGCCATGTCGAGATTCAGGTAGGCGACCCCGTGCTCGGCGAGGCGATCACGTTCCGCCTCAACCCACTCGGTGCTGCCGATGATGCCGTACTCCTCGGCGCCCCACGCGGCGAAGACGAGCGTGCGCTTCGGGCGAATGCCGCGCTTCGCGAGTTCTCCGAATCCGCGGGCGACCTCCATGAGGGCGATCGTGCCGGAGTGTGGATCGGCGGCCCCGAAGCCCCAGGCATCGTGGTGGCAACCGATCACCACCAGCTGCTCGGGATGCTCGGATCCCTCGATCACCGCGATCACGTTGGCGGTGTCGGCCAGCCGGCGTTCCTGCTCGACCGCGAGCCGAAGCCGAAGTCGCTCGCCGCCCTCGACCCGGTAGGGAAGGTCGAGCCCGCCCTGCCATGGCTCGCCGCCGGGAAGCGACGAGACCTCGCGCCCGGTCATGCGGCGAAGGATCTCGTTCGCGGCGGCGTAGCCGATCGGCTGCACCGGGACGGTGAAGAGGCCGGCATCCTCGATCGGTCGCCGCGTCGCATCGGCGAACGCGGGTTCGAACGGCGTGAGCACGTCGCCGGGCTGCTCGCGGGTGAGCACCGAGCCGCGCTGGATGCAGGTCTCGTTGGCCCAGCCTCCGCCTTCGGGCCAGACCTTGCCGCGAACGAAGCCTGCGTCGGCCGGGTCGGTGAAGAGCAGCACGCCGATTGCGCCGTTGGCCTCCGCGTTGCGAACCTTGTGGCCTCGGTATCCGCCGCCGTAGCGGGCGAGGACGATCTTGCCCGAGACATCGACGCCCCACTCGCGCAAGCGCGCATAGTCGGCCTCCACGCCGTAGTTGACGTAGACGACTTCCGCCTCGACCTCGCCCGAGCCGGAGAACGCGTTCCATCCCCACGAGAGATCGGGGTGCGCCGTGGCTGGATCCTCGAGCAGGTTCCGTTCCCGGATCGGCAGCGCGATCACCCCGCGTCGCCCGGGCCGCGCCGGCGCGGCGTCGACCGGTTCGGCGGGCTCCACGATCTCGAGCCGCGCCGACACCGGATAGGAGAGCAGCGGCATGAACCACCACGGATCGCTCGCGAGGCCCATCGAGTCGAACGCCGCGTCGAGGCGCTCGATCGATCGATGGTCGGCCTCGGTGCCGGCGACCTGCGGCTCATGCGCGAGCAGGTCGTGCCATGCGCGGAGACGCTCCGGACTCGCGACGGCGGCGGCGTCGGACATGGTCGTCTCGGGGGTGTCCGCGATCGCCGGGGTCGCGATGCAGGCGAAGACGGCGAGCAGGCTGCGACCGTGCTGGAAGGGGAACATCATCTCGGAGGCTCCTCGCGGGGGCTGAAGACGCCGAGGATACGAGGCGGCGGATCCGGTGCATCCGCCTCGAGTCCGTTCGGTACAGTCGCCCCGCGACCGTCCACGACCTCCAGCATGGAGCCACGGCATGAAGATCCTCGTCCTCGGCGGCACCGGATTCCTCGGTCCGCATGAGATCGATCTCGCGGAGGATCGCGGCTGGGAGATCACGATCTTCAACCGCGGCCGCACGCCGGTCCGCATGTTCGAGGACGACTTCACCGGCGTCACGCGGCTCTTCGGCGATCGCGATCCGGCGAAGGGCGATGGGCTCAAGGCGATCGAGGAGGCGGTGTCGAAGGGCGCGCGCTGGGACGCGGTGATCGACAACTCCGGCTACGTCCCGCGGATCGCGAAGGCCTCGGCGGAACTGCTGAAGGATGCGTGTCGCCAGTACCTCTTCGTCTCGACGATCTCGGTCTACGCGAGCGACGCGGAGCCGGGCGCCGACGAGTCGGCGCCGGTCGCGACGCTCGACGATCCGTCCACCGAGGCGGTGAACCAGTACTACGGGCCGCTCAAGGCCGCGTGCGAGCGCGAGGTGCAGGCGGTCTTCGAGGAGCGAGCCACGATCGTGCGGCCCGGGCTCATCGTCGGCCCCGGCGACCCGACCGATCGCTTCACCTACTGGCCGGTTCGATGCGATCGCGGCGGACGCGTGCTGATCCCGGAGGCCAGTCCGCGCACCCAGTTCGTCGACGTGCGCGATCTCGCGCAGTTCATCGTGGTCTGCGTCGAGCAGGGGCACGGCGGTGTCTACAACGCGACCGGCCCCCGCGGCCCGCTCTTCTTCCGCGAGATGCTCGACGGATGCAAGGCGGTGGTCTCCTCGCCGGTCGAGTTCGTGGAGGC
>JBMSXH010000139.1:0-6557 GCA_049425445.1 Phycisphaerales bacterium
GGCGGAAGCGCGAGAAGGACTCTTGGCCACGAATCAAGCCTTTCTGAGGACGCGCCGCGGAGCGGACGGGGGGCGGTCCGGATCGAGAGGGACACGCGGAGACGCCGACGGCGGTCGACGCATCGAAGCGACCGGCTCGATCCGTCCATGACGACTCTGGACGGAGCGACCTGCGGCGGATGGTCCTGAGGGGAGGACGCCGGAGGCCCGGGTTCGCTGCCGCTTTCCGGACCCGGCGGGTCCGTTGGGGGCGGAGAGCCGCAAAAAGTAGCCGTGCCGGTCGACCGGGTCAACGCGGGCAGAGGCCGAAGGACTCCCGCGGATCACGCCAAGGGCGAAAACGGCTCGCCGCCGGCGACGACGGGGATGGACCCGACCGTCCCGATCGTCCGGAACTTCTCAAACCGTCTCCGGACCAGAGTCTCGGGCTTGAGCCGCGTGAGGTCGTTGAGCTGATCCACGATCCAATCCTGCAGCTTCTCGGCGGCGGCCTTTGGATCTCGGTGGGCCCCGCCCGGCGGTTCCTCGATCACCGCATCGATCAGGGCGTTGGTCAGATTGTCCTGAGCGGTCAGCTTGAGGGACGATGCCGCGAGTTCGTTGGTGCGCTCGTTCGCCTGCTTCCAGAGGATCGCGGCGCATCCTTCGGGGCTGATCACCGAGTACCAGGCGTGCTGGAGCATCGCGACCCGATCACCGACGCCGATCCCGAGCGCTCCACCCGACCCGCCCTCGCCGATGACGACGCAGACGATCGGCGTGCGGAGACGGCTCATTTCGAGCAGGTTCCTCGCGATCGACTCCGCCTGCCCCCGCTGCTCGGCCCCGACGCCCGGATAGGCGCCCTTGGTGTCGATCAGGGTCACGATCGGGAGCCTGAACTTCTCGGCGAGGCGCATCTTCGCGAGGGCCTTGCGGTAGCCCTCCGGATGGGCGCACCCGAAGTTGCAGCGGATCTTCTCCGCGGTGGTCCGCCCGCGACGGTGGCCCACGACCAACACCTTGTGAGACCGGATTCGCCCGAATCCCGACACGATCGCGGGGTCGTCTGCAAACGCGCGATCGCCGTGCAGTTCGACGAAGTCGCGACACATGAGATCGATGAAGTCGGTGCTCTGGGGCCGCATCGGATGCCGGGCGACCTTCACGGTCTGCCACGGGGTGAGCGAGGCGTAGGTCTTCACCAGCAGCCGATCACGGGTCGCGCGGAGTTCCCCGATCTCGCGGGCGAACGATCCGGCGTCCGACCGGGCTTCGATCGCCGCGATCTGACGCTCGATCTCGTGGACGGGAGCTTCGAAGTCGAACTCGTGCGAGACGCCTGCCATAGGTCGGAAAGTGTACGGCGTCGCGGGCGCCGAGCGAAGGCGCCCGATTGACACTCGCCCCGCCCGCGCCGATCCTCGGGCCATGCTCTCCGACTCGCCCACGCCGCAACTGGCCCTCTTCGGATTCGGCAATCTCGGCTCGGCGATCGTCGAGGGCGCGATCCGCCGCCGGGTGCTCCATCCTCGCGAGGTGGTGGTCGTCGAGCCGGATCCTGCGGCCCGGTCGGCGGCCGAGCGACTCGGACTCCGAGCAGGCAGGGATCCCTCGGATGCCGCGGCCTGCGGCCGGTTGCTCGTCGCGGTCAAGCCGCAGTGCTGGCCGGCCGTCGCCTCGGCGATCGAAGCGCTGCCTCCGCACTCCGACGGCGACGCGACACGGCTTCTCGTCTCGGTGATGGCGGGAATCGCGAGTTCGCGAATCGAGCGGGAGTGCGGCGGCCGGGTTCGAGTCGTTCGCGCGATGCCCAACACGCCGGCACGCATCGGACTTGGCATCACCGCCGTCGCCGCGACCCTCGCGACGCCGCAGGAGCGGGCGTTCGTGCGTCGACTCTTCGATGCGGTGGGCGAGATCGTCGAAGTGCCCGAGTCGCAGTTTCACGCGGTGACCGCCGTGAGCGGTTCGGGACCGGCGTACGTCTTTCGCCTCGCGGAGTGCATGGAGCAGGCCGCGAAGCGGCTCGGGCTCTCGGCGGCGGTGTCGCGAGCGCTCGTCTCCCGCACGATTCGCGGCGCGGGATCGATGCTGGTCGAGGATGGCGCCGATCCCGCGAGCCTGCGTGACGCGGTCACGAGCCGTGGTGGCACCACCGCCGCGGCCCTCGAGCAGTTCGAGCGAGGGGGCATGGAGCCCGCGGGCGTCGACGCGATCGCGGCGGCCGAGGCGCGGAGCCGCGAACTGTCGGGCGACCAGCCCATCGCGCCCGAGTCGAAGCCACCCGCCGCATCGAGTTGACGCACGCGCGGCGATCGATCCTCAGAAGTCTCTTCGCGCAAAGATGAACGCGGCGAGTCCGAGGATCACCGCCTCGAAGGCGAGGCTCGAGCCGACGATGAACCACGGGGAGGTCTCCCGATCCTCGCCGAGCTCGCGCCGCGCCGATTCGCGCCGGTCGGCCCGCCGCTCGGCGCGGCGTGCCTCGCGATCGTCGCCATCGCCCGCTTCCTCGAGTTCCGCGGGCGGAGATTCCGAGGCTTCCTCCTCCCGGTACTCGCCGAGCATGATCTCGGTCATCGTGTAGCGGCTGTCCGGCGCGAGCCATCGATCGAGCAGCCCGATCGTCTGCTGGTTCTTCGGCAGCACCGCCATCGCGATCTCGAGCGGGCGGTGCCATCGCTCGATCGCCTCGAGCCGTTGCCGGGCCTCGTCCGCCCGCGCGCGATTGGCCTCGAACTCGGTCTCCAGTCGTTCACGCGCCCGTTGCTCGCTCGGCCGCTCGGAGGTTGCCAGTCGCGAGAGCCTCGTCTCCTGCTCCGCCATCCGCTCCTCGATCCGCTCGAGGCGCACCGCCTGCTCGGTCGCGACCGAGGAGAGCCCTCCCTCGCCGGCCTGCACGGCGAAGAGCAGGAACCAGAAGAGCGCCGTGAAGAGCAGCGCCGCGAGACCGCTCCGCGTCACCAGCCCCATCAGCACGTTGAACGCGTAGAGGTACGAGAAGAAGATCGTGACCAGCGGGACCGCCGCGAAGATCGGCCAGATCCACTCGTCGATGCGGAAGCCGACACAGAAGAAGACGCCCGTGCAGAACAGGAGAACCTGCACGAACACGAAGAGCAGGCTGCCGACGAACTTGATGAGGAAGACCCGCACCCGCGAGATCGGCTTCGAGAGGACCATCTCGATCGAGCCGGCGCTCATGAAGTCGGGGAAGACCGAACTGGTCGAGACCAGGGCCAGGATCGTCGCCGCCCAGCTGAGCCAGATCGTGACGACGAGGTTCGAGAAGATCCCGAGGTAGAGCGCCTTCGCCCACGGGCTTCCCTTCACGAAGAAGGGGTCCTCGAGTTCCCACGCGCCGAAGAAGAGGCTCAGACCGTTGTCGCCGAAGCCGATCGATGCGTAGGCGAGCATCACCAGCAGCGAGATGCCGAGGCTGATCCAGAAGAGCTTGCGGCTGCGCAGCATCCGCAGGCTGTCGAGGAGAAGCGCCGTCGTCTGCATCAGCCGAGGACTCCCTTCCTGAGGACGCCGCCCGGACGCGAGCGTCCGCCGTCGGCGCCGACGGCCTTCACGAAGAGCTCTTCGAGACTGGACTGCACCGGGCGCAGCGAGACCACGGTGCGGCCTGCGGCCCGCAACGCGTCGAGAATCGGCTGGACCCCCGCCGCGTCGTGGCCGGGCACCGACAGTCGCCAACGCCCCTCGTGCGATGCGGCCCGTCCGCCCAGCGACTCGAGGCGCTGCACCAACGTCGGCTCCAGCGTCGTCGCGGCATCCTCGACCTCGATCTCGTAGCGGCGATCTCCGCCGGAGAGCTCCGCGATCGTGCCCTGCGCGAGCACCTGGCCCTGGTTCAGGATCGCGACCCGCGTGCAGGTCGCCTCCACCTCGCTCAGGAGGTGGCTGTTGAGGAGCACGCTTCGACGCCCCGCCTGCGCCGCCGCCACGAGGACGTCGCGGATCTCCTTTCGGCCGACCGGATCGACGCCGTCGGTGGGCTCGTCGAGCACGAGCAGGTCCGGATCGTTGACGAGCGAGACCGCCAGCCCCACCCGCTGCCGCATGCCCTTGGAGTAGGTCCGCACCGGACGATCCGCCCAGGCGCTCATGCCGACGGTCTCGAGCAGTTCCTCGGTTCGACGGCGGCGTTGCGACCTCGAGACCTTCGCCAGCGAGCCGAAGTAGTCGATCGCCTGCCGAGCGGTGAGGTACTCCGGGAACCGCAGGTTCTCCGGCAGATAGCCGACCCGCGCGAGCGTGGCGCGGTCCCCGAGAGGACGTCCGAGCACGCGTCCGGAGCCCCCGGTCGGCCGCACGAGCGTGAGCAGGATCTTGACCAGGGTGCTCTTGCCGGCGCCGTTCGGGCCGAGCAGCCCGAAGATCTCCCCGCGACGGATCCGCAGGTCCGCGCCTCGCAGCGCCTCCACGCCCCGGTAGCGCTTGCGGACACCGGAAAGATCCACCGCCAAGTCGTCGCTCATCGAGCCGGATGGTACGGATCCGGTCCGCGGCCGTTGCAGTTCCGATCGTGGGACGGATCGTGGGATGGATCGGCTCGGGACCTACACTCCGCCCATGATTCCCTGCAGCACTCGCCACGCGCTTTCGGGCATCGTCGCCTCGACGATCCTGCTCCTCGCTCCATTCGCGGCCGCCCAGAATCCCCCCGGGCCGCCTCTGCCTCCCCCGCCGGGCGAAGGACGGTTCCCGGCGTCCGTGCCTTCGAGCCCCGTGCGCGTGGAGCCGCCCGTCATCGAACTCGGCATCGTGCCGCCGAACTCCGAGCATCGCCGCACGTTTCGAATCGTGAACGACGGTCCGATCGCGCTGAGCGTGCGGGCGGCGAGTCCGAGTTGCCGATGCACGACCGTCACCGACATCGTGGGCAAGTCGGTTCCGGCCGGAGGATCGATCGATCTGGAAGCGGTCTTCAACGCACCGCCGACGCCGGGATACAAGGACGCCACGGTCAACATCGTGATCGACGGCGTCCCGCGGCCGCTCACCGCGAAGATCGGCGGCGATGTGACGCTGCCCATCCGAGTCGATCCTCCGTACGTCGACGGCCTGCAGGGACGTGTCGCCGGTTCGATCGCGCTCACCTCGATCGACGGGAAGCCCTTCACGATCCTCTCGTCGGGAGGCCGCGCTCCCGCGTTCGACGGTCCGGCTCCCCAGGGACCGCAGAACGCGCAGCGGATCGCGTGGAACATCGCGGGCGTCGCCTGCGAGCGCATGCCGCTGTGGTGGATCGTCGTCACCGACCATCCCGACTGCCCGATCGTCCCGCTTCGCATCCGACACGATTGCACCGGCACCAAGGCCGACATGGCTCGTTACGCGCGGTACTGGATCGCCAAGGAGCAGCTCGTGAATCTCGGCCGCGTGTCCGCCGGCGGCGAGAAGACCGAGGAGTTCCAGATCGACCACTACAACCCTCGCGGACGCGGTGCGGTCGTGCGGCGAGATTGGGGCACCGTGCGATCGGTCTCGACCGGCACGCCCGATCTCTCGGTGCGACTGCTCGGCACCCGCCCGGCCGGGGACGGCTCCGTGGTGCTGTCCTTGGGCTTCTCCGCGAAGCCCGGCTTCACGGGTCTCATCGAAAGCGTGCTTCGCATCGAGACCGCCTCCGGCGTGGGCGAGGTTCCCCTCGTCGCGGTGATCGGCGGCTGACCTTCCGATGTCGAACCCGCTGACCGATCCCGTGGCGTTCTGCGATCTCATGGATCGAGCCGCCGAGTCGATGCTCGCGCTGCCCACGCGTCGCGGATCGACGGTGCATCTTCCGCGTCGAGGCACGCTCGTCGTGACGGGCGACCTGCACGACAATCCGATCCAGCTTTCGCGGATCCTCGGGTACGCCGCGCTCGAGCGCAGTGCCGATCGCCACGTCGTGCTTCAGGAGCTCATCCACGGCGATCGGCTCGTCAACGGCGTCGACCTGAGCCACCGCATGATCGGCCGCGTCGCGGAGCTTGTGCTTCGCTTTCCGGGTCAGGTGCATCCGCTGCTGGCGAACCACGAGCTCGCGCAGATGAACGGCGACTCCGTGAGCAAGGGTGGCGGCGACAACGTGGCGCTCTTCGACGATGGACTCGACTGGGTCTTCGGCGACGAGGCCGAGCGCGTCGCGGAGGCGATCGGTCGATTCATCCGCGCGATGCCGCTCGCGGTCCGCACCGAGTCGGGCGTGCTGTGCAGCCATTCGCTGCCCGCGCCGGCGGCGATGGCCCGCTTCGATCCCGGAGTGCTCGATCGCCGGCTCGACGATGCCGACTACGCGCGGCCCGGCGGAGACGCCTACGTGATGGTGTGGGGGCGGGGGCACGACATGAAGCAGGTCGCCAAGCTTCGGGATTCGTGGGGCGTCAAGCTCTGCTGCGTCGGACACGGCTTTGCGGAGACCGGAGCCGAGGCCGTCTGCCCAGGGCTTCTCATGCTCAACAGCGACCACGAACGCGGCGCCGCATGGCGACTCGACCTCGCGGCGGAACCCCCCGCCGCCGAGGACGCGGCGATGGAGGCGATGCCGCTCGCGGCGATCGAGGCGCTCGCCGCCGCGCGGC
>JBMSXH010000140.1:0-6514 GCA_049425445.1 Phycisphaerales bacterium
AACTCCCCTGCGCAGCCAGTGACAACGGAAAAAGGCGCCCCGCGGCCTCCGCCGTCTCGCGATCTCGGATCTCGCCGATCATGATGATGTCCGGATCGTGCCGCAGGATCGCCCGAAGTCCGGCGGCGAAGTCGAGTCCGACCTGGTGGCTCACCTGGATCTGGTTGACCCCGGGGACGTGGTACTCGACCGGATCCTCGACCGTGATCGCCTTGACGGCGCCGGAGACGATGCGGCGGAGGCTCGCGTAGAGCGTGGTCGACTTGCCCGACCCGGTCGGCCCGGTCACGAGCAGGATGCCGTGAGGCCGACCGATCAGGGCGTTCCAGCGCGACTCGACCTCGCTCGGCATGCCGAGTTCCTCGAGCCCCATCATCACCGCGCTCTTGCTGAGGATTCGGAGCACCACCCCTTCGCCGGAGAGCATCGGGATCACCGACACGCGGAGGTCGTACTCCTTGCCCTTGTTCCGAAGGGTGATGCGACCGTCCTGCGGCTTCCGCTTCTCCGCGATGTTGAGGTTCGCCATGATCTTGAGGCGGCTCACGATCGCGTTGCGGAAGCGGTTCACCGACGCGGGCACGCCCGCATCCGCCAGCACCCCGTCGATCCGGTAGCGGATCTCGAGCGTGTCCTCGTAGGGCTCGATGTGGATGTCGGTGGCCCGCTCCTTGATCGCCTCGAGCAGCAGATCGTTGACGAGGCGGACCACGCTCGCCTCCTGCGCCTCGTCGACCTCCGCGGAGCGGATCTCCTCGCCGGTCGTGGACTCCTGCCCGCCCTCCGCCGCGAGCGCCTCGAGGGTGTCGCCCGCCACGCCGTAGTGGGTGCGGATGAACTTCGAGATGTCGCGTTCCTCCGCGAGCACCAGTTCGATCGGCACGCCGGTGAGAAGCTTCAGTTCGTCGAACGCGCTGAGTTCGAAGGGGTCGCAGGTGGCGATCTGCAGGGCGGTGCCGGTCCGACGGATCGGCACGCAGCGCTGCTTGAAGACGAGCTTGGGGGGCAGCATCCGGAGCGTGGCCTCGTCCACCTCGATCGAGGTGAGGTCGACGATCGGCATGCCGAACTGCTGCCCGATCGCCTCGAGCACCTCGTGGGGCCGGACGAAGCCGAGCCGCACCAGCGCGTGGTCGAGCCGCTCGCCGGTCCGCTGCTGCTCGGCGATCGCCTCCGCGAGTTGCGCGTCGGAGATCATCCCGCGATCGAGAAGCAGCGTGCCGATGCCCATGTGGGTCGAGAATCCTCCTGAGGTGCTGGGCGATCGAGCTCGAAGCCCGCGTGGCTATCGACTCGACGCTGGACGAGGGCTCACTTGCGGCGAGATCCAGGTCCTCCGGCCCCTGTCTTAGGGGTCACGGACCCTCGGGAGGCGATCGGAGTCGCGGGAATGCCGCGGATCCGGATCGGGCGATTCAACTTGCGGAGTGTGGAGGAGCCGGAGAAGCGGTTGGCGAGGTCACCGACGCGACCGGACGGAGCAATGCCGCCGCGACCGAGTGCCCATGGGGGTGGCTCGCAAGCCGACCGGGGGCGAACTCGCCGCCGGTGAAGCAGCCGGCCATCGGAAGTGGACCCAGGCGTCGGAAGATCCGGGAGGCGTCGTGGGACGATTCACCGAAGAACCCTCTGCCCCGGGCGGTCGAGATCATGGTGATCGCGGCGAGGGGCGGGGGGCCGAGTTGGGCCGCATCGAGGGCGAGTTCGAGATCTTCCGTCGCGGTCTGCGGATCGCGAAGGTGGAAGCGGACGAGCCGGCCGGGCCGGACCGGCTCCGGAAGCACCAGTTCTCCGCGGGCGAGATGGGCGGCCGCGATCGGGCGAAGCAGATAGTCGTTTCGACCCGGCCCCTCGCCGGTCTCTTCCGAGGCGATGCCGAGCAGCAGCCCGCCTTGGAGGCACGAGCGTTCCCGTTCGTCGAGACGTTCACACGCCTCCTTCGCGGCCTCGAGCGCGGGCAGTCCTCCGAGCGAGCGAATCGTGGGGCCCTGCGCGTCGGTCACGACCATCGGCCGCCCGATCGCGCGTCCTGCGGTCGACAGCAGCGGCGAGAACTCGATCGGACCGTGGAAGGCGAGCCCCACGAGGCCGGTTCGATCGAGGCGATCGTTCACCGCGAGCAGATTGCCGCCGATCTGGCTCGAGCCCGAGGCGATGCCGCCGAAGACCGGGATCGCGGGGCCGCGCGGATGCAGTCGGGCGAGGGTGCCGAGCGCGCCGGCGGCGGGCATGCCGAATGGATCGGCGATCAGGACGATCGCCCGCGGTGGCACGCCGTCGGAGGTGAACCCGAAGCGCGAGCGGATCGCCTCGTGGGACCATCGCTCGAGGGGGCCGTCATCAAGCGCGATGCGGATCGGAGTCGCTTCGACGCCTGGAATGCGAATCGCGATCGCGGCGAGGGCGGGCTGGGCCTCGAACTCCTCCGGGCCCGCCACGATGGCGGCGGCGGTGGTGGCGAGGAGGGACGCCGGGGAAAGGGTCCGCCGCAGCATCTCCATCGCCTCCGGAAAGGCGGCCGTATGGTGGAAGGACAGGAAGCAGAGCAGGACGCTCCCAGAGCCGAGCCCCGCCGCGTCGAGTCGCTCGGCGACCTCGAGCGCCGCGGTCCGGGTGTCCGCGAGCCGAGAGCAGGCCTCGGCGGCGGCGGGCGGGGTGGCAACGGGGGGCATTCCGGTCATGATCGAGACGGCGATCCGAGGTTCGGTCAGGGGCGGGCCGGGGGCAGAGATCATCATGGCGGACCTTCCCCACGAGTTGACCCCCGATCGCCACGGAGGGGTTGCATTTCCCGGAGGGCTCTCCATAATCCCCGATTCCCCTGTTTCCCGGCCGCGCGTCGCGGTCGCTCTCGGAGTGTTCTTCCGTGCCCAACACCGACTCCGCTCGCAAGAGAGTCCGCCAGTCCGCTCGCCGCCGGGCCCTGAACCTGTGGCGGAAGCGACGTGTCAAGGAGCAGGTGAAATCCTTCCTGCTCGCCCTGCAGGAGCGGAACGTCGAGGCCGCCGAGTCGGAGTACCGCAAGGTCGTCTCCGTGCTCGACAAGGTCTCCGCGACGAGCACGATGCACAAGAACACCGCGGCGAGGCGGAAGAGCCGCCTGGCCCGCCGGCTGAACATGCTCAAGACGGCCGCTGCCTGATCGCGGCGACCGATCGCCTCGCGGACGCTTCCGCGGATTCGATGGTCATCCTCAAGTCTTCGACCACGCGGGCTCCCGAACGGGAGTCCGCGTTTGCCTTGGGGATGCCGTCCGGCGAGGTTCCGGGCGTGGGGGCACGACCGTGAGTCGCGAGCCGGCCCGGATTCCGCAGGCGGTCGAGACCTACTTCGCGGAGTCGCGTCGTCCTTGGACGATCCTGCTCTTCCTGCTGCCAGCGGTCCTCTTCTACGAGGTCCGCCTGGCGATCCTCGCGGCCCGCGGCGAGGCGGTGCTGGTCAACAAGGCGCAGCATGGCGTGCTTCGATTCCTCGAGGCGATCGGCCTCGCGGATGCCGGGCTCTTTGCGCTGGCATTGCCGGGCGCGGTTCTGGTCGGACTGCTCCTGATCTGGCAGCTGCTGCTTCGCGCACCGTGGCGTGCCGCACCAGCGACGCTGGGCGTCATGCTCGCGGAGAGTGCGCTGATGGCGGCGCCACTGCTCCTGCTCTCGACGATCGCCTCCGGATCGCCGCTGGCCGCGACCGAGCCGGACTGGTCGACGCTCGGCGTGTCGGCGCGGATCGCGGTGAGTCTGGGCGCGGGCATCTACGAGGAACTCGTGTTCCGGCTGCTGCTGCTTGCGACCCTGCATGTGCTGCTCGTCGATCTGCTCGGCTTGAAGTCGTGGCTTGGGTCGACGATCGCGGTGATCGTCTCGGCGATCCTCTTTGCGGCGTATCACCCCCTTCGGGACGTCGCGGGCGAGCTCGACTGGCGGCGTGCCGCGTTCTACGTCGCGGCGGGCGTCTGGCTCGGCGGCCTCATGCTGGTCCGCGGATTCGGCATCGCCGTCGGCGCGCACGCGCTCTACGACATCGCGACCCTGCTTGGAAGCGACTGATCGCCGACGACCCGGACCGGGTCTCGCCGAACCTTGACGCCCGCCTCACGTATCGCCCGCGCGGGTCGGGTTCCATTCCCGCTTCAAGGACCGGGAAGATCCGTTGAAATCGATCGGTCGCGTCTCCCAACCGTGAGATCCCGCACAGACCGACGCGGTCGGGCAGCTGGATCGCGGGTCGGAGTGGCATCGAGTTGGCGCGATTCGCACGCTGTGGATCGGCGTCCATGGAGCGGGCGTCGAGGAGGCAGGTCACGGATGAGCATCAGCACCACGCGACGCGTCGAGTTGTCGGGAGCCACGGGCGCCGCAGAGGCGGATCTTCGCGTTCCGACGTCCATCCATGGATTTCAGGTGTTGCGGCGTCTCGGGCGAGGGGCTGCGAGCACGCTCTATGCGGTCTACGAGCCTGCGACGCGGCAGGTCCACACGCTCAAGCACGTGGTCCGTCGTCCCGATCGAGAACGCGAGGACCAGCGATTCCTCGATCAGGTCGAGAACGAGTTCTCGATCGCAAGCGAGTTCGACCATCCGGGCGTGCGAGCCGCACGGAGGATCGTCCGCATCCGTCCCTTCCTCAAGGTCACGGAGATCCTGCTGCTGCTCGACTTCGTGGACGGCACGCCGCTCGATCGACTTCCGCATCTCGACCCGGCGCCGACGCTGCGTCGCTTCGCCGCCGCCGCACGGTCGCTCGCCTATCTGCACGCCAACGGCGTCGTGCATGCCGACTTCAAGCCCGGCAACGTGGTCGTCACCGATTCGGGAGAAGTCGTCGTGATCGACTTCGGGCAGGCGTGTCGGATCGGCACCCGCAAGCCCCGAATCCAGGGAACACCCGGCTACATGGCTCCCGAGCAGCGACGGCTCGATCCGCTCGGCCCGCAGGCGGATGCCTTCGCCCTCGGCGCCTCCATCCTTCGCACGTTCTGCGGAGACGAGGCGAGCGCCGGCTCTTCCGCGGGCGGCTCCGGATCCGCAGGCGGGGTCGCCGCGGTCTCCGCGCTCGCGGATCTCACCAGTGATCCCGCCAAGGCGATCGAGGCGCTGCAACGGACCAACGCGCCTGCCGGACTCGAGGAGTGCGTCGCCGCCATGCTGACCTCCGACGTCGCGCGACGCCCGGGCAACCTGATGGGCATCGCGCAGGAACTCGATTCGCTGGCCGCGCGGTCCTGAGCATCCGATCCGCACGGCTCGAGTTCGACAGGGGATTCACGAGAGGATCTGCGACGGTCCGCGCGGATCGATCTGGAACTGGAGCGTGTTGAGGAACTCCGCCAGCACCAGATTCAGCGCGATGATCGCAATGAAGCTCGCGACGAACGCCGCGGTCGACGCTCGCCCCACGCCGGACGCGCCGGCGCTGCAGGTGAACCCCTTCCAGCAGGCGATGAGGCCGATGCTCAGGCCGAAGAAGAGGCTCTTCGCCAGTCCGTTGGCGGGATCCCACCACCGGACGTAGGCCGCGGTGTAGTGCCAGTAGTCGACCGACGTCACGCCGTGGATCTTGACCGTGACGAACCAGGCGCCCCACGAGCCGAGCAGGTCCGAGTAGAGCGTGAGGAGCGGCGTCATCACCGTGCACGCGACGACGCGCGGCACGACCAGGATCCGGATCGGATCGGCCGCCATCGCCCGCATCGCATCGAGCTGTTCGGTCACCCGCATCGAGCCGATCTCGGCCGCCAAGGCCCCGCCGACGCGGCCCGCGACCATGACCGCCGCGAGGACCGGCCCGATCTGCCGCGTGACCGAGGCGTTGATGATGCCTCCCATCCGGTTCTCCTGCCCGATGGCGGCGAACTGGTAGTAGCCCTCGAGCGCGAGGATCATGCCGATGAAGGTCCCGGTGATCGCGACCACGGGGATCGACGCGACGCCGACGGCGTAGAGCTGCGGCCCAATCAGCCGCCACCGCAGCCAGGAGGCGGGCTGGCGCACGATCAACGAGAAGGTCCGGTACGAGAACGCCGTGAACCGTCCGAAGCCCTCGATGGCCGACACCGCGGCGGCGGCGGCATCGACGGCAAGCGCGTTCGGGCGGAAGAGCGACATCGGTGCCGGAGCGTACCGGAGGAGCGAACGGGCGAGGGGGCTCGGGAGGGAGATGTCGGTCTCGATCCGCGGCTGCGCCACGCCGCGGATCTCCGATGGTCCGCTCCGCCTCGAAGCCCTGCCTGCTTCGGGAGACCTCCGAGACCGGCGAGGCCAGCGAGGCAGGTCGGCTTCGTCCATGGCACCTGGCCGCGCGAGGATTCGGCTCGCGATCACTCCGGGGGGGGCGACTCCTCGCGGCACGCTTCCTGCGGACGGCCTGACGGAGGGGAGGGTCGCGGGCGCATTCGATCCCGACGTGGGATGCGCGTCCGATCGGTGGTGGCCTCGCGGGTCCTGGACCTCAGCTGCGCCCGCCGCGACGTGCCGCTTCAGGCCGCTTCGCTCGCGGGAAGAAATCTGCCGGCGCTCGC
>JBMSXH010000141.1:0-6497 GCA_049425445.1 Phycisphaerales bacterium
CCAACGACCGACGCCGATCGCGCGTGGGCCGTGCGTTCAACCGGGGTCTTGGTCACGCTCCAAGCAGGTTTCGAACCGGCTGACGCGCGAAGCACGCCGCGGCTCAGAACGCGGCTACTTGTCCTCCTCGACGATGCCCATCCCGCTTCGGTTCGGCGATGCCGGCCGCGCGGGCTTCGTGTAGGGCGTGCGGCCGATCTGCTCGAGCACCAGTTCGACCGCCTTCTCGAGCTGCGGGTCGCCGCCGTCCATCATGAGCGCCGGATCGTCGATCACCTCGACGTCCGGATCGACGCCGTGGCCCTCGATGCCCCACGTGCCATCGGTCTCGTAGAAGCCGAAGGTCGGCACCGCGGTGTAGCCGCCGTCGATGAGCGTGGGGTTGCCGCTGATGCCGACAAGCCCGCCCCAGGTGCGGGTGCCGACGAGCGGGCCGAGGCCAGCCCGCTTGAAGAGCCACGGGAACATGTCGCCGCCCGAGCCGGCGAGGCCGTTGATGAGCATCGCCTTCGCGCCCTGATGGCCGTCGGGCGGCCAGGTCCAGTCCTGCCCGTCGCGACGCGCCCAGTAGTTGGTCACCGGGCGATTCAGGAGTTCGATGAAGCGGGTCGGAATCTGGCCGCCGCCGTTCCATCGCTCGTCGATCACGAGGCCGGGCAGGTGCGCCTGGCCGTGGAACTGGCGCACGAGATCGGTCTGGCCATCGACGCCGGTGTTCGGCACGTAGATGTAGCCGACCTTGCCGTCGGAGAGCTCGAGCACCCGCTGCCGCAGTTGCTCGATCCAGCCCCGATAGCGGAGCGCCGACTCGTCGCCGAGCAGCGTGATCGGCACCTGCCGCGCGTCGTCGCCCATCGTCGCGCGATCGGAGAGCGTGAGCACCACGGTCTTGCCGGCGAGGCCTTGGAACGCCGCCCACGGGGCTTGATCGAGATCGATCGGCACGCCGTTCACCGCGAGCAGGAAGTCGCCTTCCTTCGCGTCGAGGCCCGGCGCCGCGAGCGGGCTGCGGGCGTCCGTGTCGAAGTCCGCACCGCCGAGGATCTCCGCGATGCGAAGTCCGCGGACGCCCTCGCCGTCGGGCACGATCTCGAATTCGGCCCCGAGCATGCCGGTCGAGAGGCTCGGCGCGTCCTCGCCGTCGCCGCCCCAGTAGTAGGCGTGGCCGACGTTCAGCTCGCCGATCATCTCCCCGATGATGTAGGAGACGTCCTCGCGGCTCGTCGCGCTGTCGACCATCGGCAGGTACTGCGCGAGCACGCCGTCCCAGTCGACGCCGTGCAGGGTCGGCTCGTAGAACCAGTCGCGCTGGATGCGCCACGCGTCGCGCACGAGCTGGCGCCACTCCTCGCGCGGCGCGATCTCGACGAGCATCGGGCTCTTGACGACCGGCTTGCCGCTCGCGTTCGCGGTGGCAGGCGCGATCGACGCGCCGCCGCCGGTCGGCACCATGATCTTCGAGCCTTCGGCGGAGATCGAGAATCCGCCACCCGGCATCACGTTCTTCTCGCCGCCCTCGGCGTCGGCCGGATCGAACAGCTTGATGCCGCCGTTGGGCCCGCGCCGCACGTAGAGCAGCTGGCCCTTGTCGTTGACCTCGAGGTTGCCGAGGTTGCCCGCCGCGATCGGCAGCTGCACCGCGCGGGCCTCGAAGCCCTCGAACTCGATCTCGACATGCTCGGCGGGCTTCGAGTCTTCCGCGTCGCCACCTCCGGCGCCGCCGCGGCTGCCGGAGATCTTCGAGGCGCTGCCGTCGGGACCGGTGCCGGTGCCCGAGACCGAGTCGCCGTCGATCACGAGTTCGGCCGAGCCGCTCGAGCCGTCGGGCATGGTGATGGTGAGCATGAGCTTGCCGCTCGCCGTGTCGAAGGTGCCGGCCACGGTGCCGCCCACGCCCATGGCGGGAATGCTGAAGGAACCGCGAACAGTGCGTCCGTCCTCCTCGACGCTCAGATCGATCGTCATCTCGATCGCCGGCATGCCGTCGATCGCGACGGTGCAGTTCCAGCGGCCCGCGGCGGGCGAGGCCGGCTCCGCATCCGGCGCTTCGCCGTCGTCGCCGTTCTCGTCGTCCTTGCTGGCGTCATCCTTGGTGTCGTCCTTGGCATCGTCCTCGTCGACCTCGAGTTCATCGCTCTGCGGAAGCCATGGGTTCTTGACGTCGGCTCGCAGCGGCACCGCGAGGAGCACATCGGAGTCGCGGTAGACCCACGTGGTGTCGAGGTCGCCGTAGGTCGGCGAGAAGTTCCGCTTGCTCGCGAAGAAGAGCCAGTCGCCCTTGCGATCGAAGACAGGCTCGCTGCTCTCGAACATGACGTCGGTGACGACGCGACGCTCGTGGTTCTCGAGGTCGTAGAGCACGATCTGCTCGCGCGGCGTCTCGGCGGACGCCATCGCGTAGGCCATCCATCGTCCGTCGTGGCTGAAGCGCACGCGCGTGGGCGAGGTCCACGCGTTCCGATCGATCTCGCGGCTCTCGCCGCTCTCGAGGTCGATGAGGCGCATCGCGCCGGTCTTGTCGGAGACGAGCAGCGACTCGGAATCGGGCGTCCAGTCGATCGCGACCTTGAAGGGACCGCCGTCGCTCGTGAGCATCCGCGGTTCGCCCGAGCCGTCGGCGGGACGGATGGCGATCTCGTACTCGCCGCGTTCGTCGGTCGAGTAGGCGATCCACTTGCCGTCGGGCGAGTAGGTGGCGAGGCGCTCCGCGATGCCCGAGGTCCGGGTGAGGTTGCGCGGCGTGCCCTTCTCGGCGGGCAGCGTCCAGAGATCGCCGCGCGCCGAGACCGCGACCCGCTTGCCCTTGGGGCCGAGATTCCACGACTGCACCGTCTCGGAGGCGTCGACGCGTTGCGGGCGCCGGGTTCCGCGCTCGCCCGGCACCTCGATCGACACCGGGCTCGAGATGCCCTTCGCCTCGTCCCACAGCCAGATCTGCGGTCCGTACTGGAAGACGATCTTGGCCTTGCCGCCGGTGTCGGGACCGATCGCGGGCCACTTCACGTCGTGCTCGGCGAACTTCGTGACCTGACGCGTGCGACCCGAGTCGAGGTCGTAGGCCCAGAGGTTCAGCCGCGCGATCGTCTCGCCGTCGCGCTCGAAGGTGCGGTCGGAGAGGTAGTAGACGGTGCGCCCGTGCCACATCGGCAGGGTGTCGGTGCCTTCCCAGTCGGTGATGCGGCGGCTCTCGCCGGTCTTGAGGTTGAGCAGCCAGATGTCGGTCGCCATGCCGCCGCGATAGCGCTTCCACGTGCGGGTGTCGCGCGAGTGGGGGGTGTAGGCGAGCCATTCGCCATCGGCGGAGATCGTGCCGTTGGCGCCGTACGGGACCGGCAGCGCTGCGGGCATGCCTCCATCGGCGGAGACGCGATAGAGGCCCGCCGCGCGGGGCACGCCGCCCATGTCGCGGGCGCTGAAGATGAGATCGCCCGGGCCGTTCGGATCGCCGGCGGCCTGCGGCGTGGTCCACTCGGTGAGCATCTCGGTGGTCGGATGGAAGGTGATGCGCTTCGGGATGCCGCCGCCCGCGTCGATCGTGTAGAGGTCGCGGCCGCCGTCGTAGTTGCCGACGAACGCGATGCGCGAGCCGTCGGGCGAGAAGCGGGGCATGAGTTCGAGGCCGGGCGGGCTTGCGAGCGGTCGCGCCTCGCCGCCGGCGATCGGCACCGTCCACAGATCGTTCGCGAAGGCGAAGACGATGCGGTCCGCGGAGACGTCGGGGTAGCGGAAGAACGCCGCCTCGCCGTCGTCGGCATGCAGCGACACGGGCGAGGCGAGGATCGTCAGGATCGAGCAGGCGGCGAGCGTGCGGGGCATCGAGGCGTTTCCGTGAATGCGGCGAAGGAATCGGGAGGCGAAGGGTACCGGTCGCGAAGGGACGGGTTGCCCGATGGGCTGGTGGTCACGCCCGTCCAGCAGGCCCCGCCCGCTGAGCGAAGTGGGCGGAGGGCGAGGCACGGCCCGCGCGTTCGGGTCGGCGAGCGTGGTCCATCCCGTCCACCAGGTCGATTCTGTCCACCGCGAGTGGGCCTCCGAGCGAATCGCGCGAGAGGTGCCCGCGTCTCGACTCGGCACTCGATCTCGCTTGGGAGGGCGATCAGCCCACCGGCGCGACCGCCACGAATCGGCGATCGCTCACGACGACTCCGCCCGGCTTCTCGACGCTCACCGCGAAGAGCGCCGCGCTGCCCACCGGCAAGGCCGCGCGGATCGGCACGATCACCTCGCCACAGTCGCTCGGCACGTCGAAGACGCCGCCATCGACGGGATAGCGTTCATCGCGGGTCGAATCCACGATCCACAGTTGGTACTGGAACTCCTGCGGATCGTTGGGCTCGATGCCCACGAGTCGCAAGTAGCCCTCGCCGCGATCGGGGTTCCACACGACATTGCCGCAGGACTTCTCGCCACGGCAGAGCGGATCTTCAGTGCAGGAGCACTGGACCTGAGTGGTGGTCGGCTCCTCGAGCAGCCTGGTGAGGAGGAAGTCCGGGCTCGCAGGCGGCGTCGCCGGCGTGCGGCCGAACTCGGGCCACCAGGCGACGGCGGCGATGACGATCGCGACCGCGGCCGCGTACCAGCCCCAGCGGGGACTGGCCGCCGGTGGATCGATGCCGCGACTCGGCTCGTCGGCGAGCCGCCGAGTCGGCGGGGAGTCGACGGCTTGGGCGAGGATCGCGAGCCGATCGCGCACCGCCGCGCGGAGCGCCGCCGGAGGTTCTTCGGTCGGCGGAAAGAGGGCCACGTCGAGCGCGGCCGCCGCGTACTCGAGGCTCTCGTCGAGATGGTCGACGAGCCGCATCGACGCGGCCTCCTCGTCGGCGACGGTGCTGTGGTCTCGGCCCCACAGCGCCCGATCCGCGAGGCAGGCCTGCACGCCATCGAACGCCGAGTCGTGGAAGGAGGACGCGCTCACGCCTCGTCCTCCCCGGGCCGATTGCCGGCCTCGTCGACGAGCTTGCCCTGGGCCCGCAGGATCTCCCGGATCTTGATGAGCCCGCGACGGGCATGGGTCTTCACCGTGCCGAGCGGCATGCCGGTCGTGGTGGCGATCTGCTCGTGGCTGCAGCCGTGGTGGATCGCGAGGCGGAGCACCTGCTTCTGCTCGGGGCGAAGCTTCTCGAACGCCTCGGCGGCGAGCCGGACGTCCTCGCTCATCTCCTCGCCGCCGATCGATTCTGCGGGAGCGGCAGCCTGCTCGGGCAGCGTCGGCATGGGAGGTCGTCGCTGTCGGCGACGAGCCCGATCGATCAGTCGCCGGCGGGCGATCATCGCGACGAAGGTGGTTTCCGAGGCGATCGAGCCGTCGTAGCGTTCGGAGCTCTTCCAGAGATCGATGAAGATCTCCTGGACGGCGTCCTCCGCGTCGCTCGGGTTGTGGCAGAAGCGGCGGGCGAGCGACCAGACGAGGCCGCCGAAGCGGTCGTAGCACTCGTTGATCGCGGCCGGATCGCCCGTGGCGACGCGCGGGAGGACCGGCGGACCGTCCGCCACCGACGCCGACGCCTTCTCGGGCGATCGCTTCGGCTTCGATGATTCCTGCGACACCGGCGGCTCCACGCGACCTTCGATCGAGGACCGAGGCTCGATCGACGAGCCTCGCTCGCCGCCGGACTCCAATCCACCCTGATCCGAGATCGTAGCGGACGAGCCGATCGTCTTGAATCCCTTGCGGGCGCGATCCGCGTCGTCCGGCGGGATCTGCTTGGGGCGGATCCGACCTCGCGTGGGCGCCCGATGGCGTCGTTCCGCCGAGGCGGTCCCGCTACCATCGGACTCCGTGAACTTTCGAAATCGCATCGGCTTCGTCTTCGGACGCGGCGTCGGGTCCGCAGCCCTTGGCAAGGGGCTTGCCGGCATCGCCTTCGTCGCCTCGGTCTCTCTGGTGTCAGGCTGTGGTCAAGATGGCGGCGGATCGCCAGCGGGGCCGCCTGCGGTGGTCGTCGAGCGCCCGTTGCTGGTGATGGTGCAGATCCCGGCGGGGTCGTTCCTGATGGGAAGCCCCGAGGGGGTCGGCACCGCGAACGAGCGTCCGCAGCGCAAGGTGACCATCGGACAGCCGTTCCTGATGGGCCGCACCGAGGTGACTCGCGAGCAGTACCTCGAGGTGCTCGGCCGGGGCGACGAGCGCGGGCCGACGCTGCCGATGGGCGGCACGAGCTGGTACGACGCGATCGAGTTCTGCAACGAGTTGTCCAAGCGCGAAGGTCTCGAGCCGGCGTACGACCTCGAGGTCCTCGAGCGCGACCCGCAGGACTCGGTCAAGCGGGCCCGGGTGGCCCGCAACGGCGGCAACGGCTATCGCCTGCCGAGCGAGTCGGAGTGGGAGTACGCCTGCCGCGCCGGAAGCGGCGAGGCGTGGTCCTTCGGCGACGATGCGGACGCGCTCTACGAGCACGGGTGGTTTCAGGGCCACGGCAACGCGTCGCCGCAGCCGGTCGGCTCGCTCACGCCGAACCGCTGGGGACTCGCCGACATGCACGGCAACGTGTGGGAGT
>JBMSXH010000142.1:0-6470 GCA_049425445.1 Phycisphaerales bacterium
GAACGCGTCGAAGCCGATCTCGCCCAGGTTCGCCTCGATGCCGAAGGCGCGGACGCTGACCTTGCGATGCTCCGCGTCGCGCGGGCCGACCACGGCGCAGTAGGGGATCTTGAGGTCGCTCGCGACCTTGATCTTGCCCTGAATGCGGTCGTTGGAATCGTCGAGCGTCGAGCGCAGGCCCGCGGCCCGAAGCGCCGCGTGCAGTTCCTTCGCGTAGTCGAGGCTCTTCTCGCTGATCGGCAGCACCCGCACCTGCTCGGGGCTGAGCCAGAGCGGGAAGGCGCCCGCGAAGTGCTCGATCAGGCAGCCGACGAAGCGCTCCATGCTGCCGAAGGGCGCGCGATGGATCATCACCGGGCGGTGCGGCTGGTTGTCGGCGCCGACGTAGGAGAGGTCGAAGCGGATCGGCAGGTTGTAGTCGACCTGCACCGTGCCGAGCTGCCAGCTGCGGCCGATCACGTCCTTCACCACGAAGTCGATCTTGGGCCCGTAGAACGCCGCTTCGCCGGGCTCCTCGGTGAAGGGCACGCCGAGGGTCTTCGCCGCGTGGCGGCACGCCTCCTCGGCCTTGTCCCAGTTCGCCGGATCGCCGACGTACTTGGCGCTGTCGGGATCGCGCAGCCCGACCCGCACGCGGTACTCGTGCATGCCGAGGGTGCCGAAGATGAGCTTCACGATGCTCAGGCAGCCAAGCACCTCCTCCGCGACCTGATCCTCGCGGCAGAAGAGGTGCGCATCGTCCTGCGTGAAGCCGCGCACGCGGGTCATGCCGCCGATCTCGCCCGACTGCTCCCAGCGGTAGACCGTGCCGAACTCCGCGAGGCGGACCGGCAGGTCGCGGTAGCTGTGCGGAGCGCTCGCGAAGATCCGGATGTGGTGCGGGCAGTTCATCGGCTTCAGCAGGTAGCCGTCGACTTCGCCCTGCTCGAGGCGATTCGCGAGTTCGGCGCAGGAGCAGCCTTCATGCGCGAGCCGCGCCAGCTCGTCGTGCTCGACGATCGGCGGATACTGGCTCTCGCGGTAGTAGGGGAAGTGCCCGCTGGTGCGATAGAGGTCGAGCTTGCCGATGTGGGGCGTGAAGACCTGGTGGTAGCCCTGCTTGCGGAGCTCCTCGCCGATGAAGGTCTGCAGTTCCTGCCGAACCACCGAGCCGGCGGGCGTCCAGAGCACGAGGCCCTGCCCGACCATCTCGTCGATGTGGAAGAGGCGAAGCTGCTTGCCCAGCACGCGGTGGTCGCGCTTGCGGGCCTCCTCGAGCTGCGCGAGGTGGGCGGCGAGCTCGTCCTTCGTCGCGAACGCGGTGCCGTAGACGCGGGTCAGGCGATCGAGGCTCTCGTCGCCCTTCCAGTAGCTCGACGCGAGGCTCGTCACCTTGAAGGCGCCGATGCGTCCGGTGCTCGGCACGTGCGGGCCGCGGCAGAGGTCCTCCCAGTTCGCGCCGGGCGTGCCGGTGGCGTACCAGCTGAGCGAGGCGCTGCCGGCCTCGCGGGCCCGCTCGGCATTGTCGAGCTTGAACTTCGAGCCTTCGCGCTCGAGCTTCGCGAGGCCTTCGTCGAACGGAAGCTCGTAGCGGGTGAACGGGCGGTTCTCGGCGACGATCTTCGCCATCTCCGCCTCGATCGCCGGGAAGTCCTCGGTCGAGATGGCTCGCTCGCCCTCGAAGGAGATGTCGTAGTAGAAGCCGGTCTCGAGCGGCGGGCCGTAGACGAGCTTCGCGTTGGGGAAGAGCCGCAGGATCGCCTCGGCCATCACGTGCGCGGTGCTGTGACGGATGAGGGAGAGGGCGTCTGCATCCGCCGCGCCGTCGCGGGTCTTCGGGGTGACGATCGCCAGCCCGCAGTCGCGATCGAGCGGACGGGCGAGGTCGGAGAGCTCGCCGTCGATCTTCGCGCCAAGGGCGGCCTTCGCGAGGCCCGCGCCGATGTCGCGGGCGACTTCGGCGGCGGTGACGGGGCGGTCGTAGGAGCGGACGGAACCGTCCGGAAGGCGGATGTCGGGCATGGCGTGAGGGTCGGAGCGGCCTAGCGGCGTTCGCGGTCGGGTTCGCCGAAGAGCGCCGGCTGGTCCGGCGCCGGTTCAGGTCTCTTCTCGAGCTCGGCGAGCTCGATGCGGAAGTCGTCGAGGTTGCGGAAGTCGTAGTACTCGCTCGCGTAGCGGATGTAGGCGACCGGATCGACCGCCCGCAGCCGCACGGCGAGCCGGCGGCCGATCTCGACGCTCTGGACCTCGCGCTCGAAGTCCTGATGCACCGAGTCCTCGACCGCCCGCACCAGTTCGAGCTTGATCTCCTCCGAGATCGGTCGCTTGCCGCAGGCGGCCTGCAGGCCGCGGAGCACGCTCTGGGCGTCGAACGGCACGCGGCTGCCGTCCTTCTTGACGACCATCAGCCGCGCGGTCTTCTCGATCCGCTCGTAGGAGGTGTAGCGCCGGCCGCACTTGTTGCACTCGCGCCGGCGACGAATCGCGCCGCCGGCGTCGATCGCGCGGCTGTCGATGACCCGATCGTCGTCGACGGAGCAGTTGGGGCAGCGCATCGGTGCATGTTCCCGGGTTCCGGGAGGGCGTCAACTGCTGCGGGAGTGCGGGGAGGCGTGAAGTGGGGGCTGCGGCGGGCACACGATGGTCGCTCGCTTCGTTCAGCGGGCGGTCACGTGGACTGAATGGACGGGATGGACGGGATGGACGGAATGGACCCGGAGGGCGAAGCGCGGCAGGTGCGGCGGGCGGCAATGGCGCCCGGACGTCGGCTTGCGTCCATCCGTCTCCTCTCTCCTCTCTCCTCTCTCCTATCTTTCCGCCCCCTCGATCTCGACCTTCAGCACCGCGTAGCCGTCGAGTTCGAAGTGCTCGACCCGGATCGGCACCTCGGTCGCCTCCGCGAACTCGATCTCCGCCAGATCGGTGGTGGGACCATGGCGATCCCACCGTTCGACGAGCACCCGGTCGCCGACGGTGAGCCGCACGCCGTCGTCGGAGACGACGCGGAAGCGGAATCGGCCTTTCGGGAACTGCAGCGAGGTCTCCGCGACCACGCCGAAGCGATCCGGCGGAAGCGTCGCCTCGCCGAGCACGGCGCCGAGCGAGGCCACGTCGTTGGGGCCTCCCATCGCGAACGCGAAGTCGATCGAACCCACCTCGCCCTCCACGCCGCCCGCCGCCGCAAACGACTCGGGCTCCGCCGCCGCCTCGGCCCGCCACGCGGCGAGCGCCTCGATCGGATCGCCGACGTAGGGAAACAGCCGAACTTTCCAGGTGCTTGGCGCGATGAGCCCTTCGGCGATCGACTTGCCCCGCGATCCGCCGCGTCCTCCGGCTCCGTGGAGCACCTCGAGGCGATACGGACAGACCATGCCCGGCCGCTCGCAGAAGACCTCGATCTCGTTGGCGGCCGGATCGAGCCGGGTGCGAAGCGACCCCGCCCCGAAGACCGAGGCGCCGAGGATCTTCGCGGAGGCTCCTTCGGCGAGGAGCCGGTAGCGATCGCGATCGCCGCCCTTGGCCACCGGGACGAGCAGCGGACGATCCCACGCGTACGGACCCCACTCGGTGATCACGATGCGGTTTCGACCCGCGAGGGCGGCGCGACGGCCGATCGGATTGGAGGTGCCCGGGAGTCCGCGAAGCACGGCGTCGGTGTCGGGAAGGTCGTCGGCTCCCGCGCGTCGAACGATCGCCCCGAGGCTCGAGTCGTCGGCGACGATCTCGGCGTCCACCTCGATGAACTCGTTGCCCTCGATCGCGGTCTCGCCGCACGCGAGCAGTTCGATCGCGACCTCGTCCTTCCGGAAGCGGTTGCCCGCGATCACGTTGCCCTCGCAGGCGACGCCGTTCACGATCGACCACGGAAGCCGCGCGAGGGCCTCGTCCTCGTCCCACCAGAGCCGCACGCCGCAGGCGTTGCCCTCGAAGCGGTTCGAGACGATCCGGTTGCCGCGTCCGTGCTCGATGTTCACGCCGCCTCGCTCGGCGCCGTAGCCGGTCTCGCCGTTGCCGCGGAAGTCGTTGCCCGCGACGAGGGTCTCCGAGGAGTAGCCGCCCCAGACGCCGCAGATGCCGCAGCCTTCGAGACGATTGCCGAGGATCAGGTTGGCGTGCGAGAAGGTCATCTCGATGCCGTGCGCGACGGCGAAGGAGAAGTCGTTGGCGACGATCCGGTTGCCGGTGTTGCCGCGATGGCGGTGCCACGCCGCATCCGGCTCGGGCGCCGGCGATTCGCCGAGGGCTTCGCGGCCCGCGAAGCCGAAGAGCCCGTCGCCGCCGTGCGTCGCGGAGTTGAGGGCGATGAGGTTCTCCGAGCACTGCTCGAAGAGCAGGATGCCCGCGGAGTCCTGGCCACGGTTGTAGATCCCGTGCGAGTAGCCGCGCACGCAGAAGTCGAAGGCGTTTCGCACGATCGTGTTGCGGCTCGACCGCCACAGCGCGAGGCCCCAGCCGGAGAGGAACGAACAGTCGTTGTCGAAGATCCGCGAGTCCTCGACGCGCTCGAGCAGGATTCCGTTCTGGGTGCGACGAGCCTTGTTGCCGCGGATCACCACCGAACGCGAGTCGCGGACGAGGAGCCCCGCACCGTAGTTCGCGGCCCACTCGCCGTCGTCGTTTCGATGCGGCCACAGCCAGTCGGAGGCGTCCTCGGCCTGCGGGGTCGAGCGAAGCCGCTGCGCGAAGTTGTCGGAGAGATCGAGGTTCTCGACCGTCGAGCCGTCGGCGCCCTCGAGCATCACGCCGACCTTGAAGCCCGCGACCGCGCCGTTGGCGACGACCACGTTCTTCGCCCGCACCACGACCCCGATTCCCGCGAGCGCGTCGGGTGCGGTGCCGATCGCGGCGCCGCGGAGGGTGCCCGCCAACTCCACCGTCACGCCATCGACCACGATCTGCACGACGCCGTTGCCGTCGAGGTCGGCGATCGGACGGTCCGCGATGCGCAGGCGGCAGCTGGTGGAGACCACGACGTTGTCGCGATCGACGACGATCTCGATCGGCGGCGCGGACTGCGAGAACGCGGGGGCGCCGAGCGTCCCCGTCAGCAGCAGCGCGGCCGCGCGGCGTCGGAGGGTCGCCATGCGGTCAGACCTCTTCGATCTCGGCGATCTTCTTCGTGGCGAGTTCGTCGACGCGATCGGTCGAGGACTTGGTCATGTCGTCGATGCGGGTCTTGGCCCGCTTCGCGTCGTCCTCGGAGACGCCGGCGGACTTGTCCGCCGCGAGCCGGTCGACGTGCTTGTTCGCATCGCGACGCTCGTTGCGGATCGCGACCTTGGCGTCCTCGGCCATCTTCTTGACCTGGGTCGCGAGCTGCTTCCGGCGCTCCGCGGAGGGCGAGGGCACGTTGATCCGGATCGCATTGCCCTCGACCTGCGGATTGAGTCCGAGCCCCGCCTTCTCGATCGCCTTGACGATCTCGTGCTTGGATCCCGGATCGAACGGCTTCACGACGAGCTGCGTGGCTTCCGCAACGCTGATCGCGGCGAGTTCGCGCAGATCGGTGGAGCTGCCGTAGTAGTCGACCTTGACGTACTCGAGCAGGGCGGTGGTGGCGCGTCCGGTGCGGAGCCCCCGAAGCTCCCGCTGGAGGTAGTCGACCGACTTCTCCATCCGCTCGAGGCACTCGAGTTCGACGGTGTCGAGATCCGGGGCTTCGTCCATGGCGTGCGATCCTCGTCGCCACGGCGATCGGAGGGGCCGCTCGCCGCGGGATCAGGAGCGTACCGCGGTCGCCGCGGGCGTGCCGGAATGGACGAGGGTGCCGATCGACTCGCCGCTCACCGCGCGGCGGATGTTGCCGCTGGTTCGGAAGTCGAAGACCCGGATCGGCAGGTCGTGCTCCATGCACATGGTCATGGCGGTCAGATCCATGACGCCGAGCTGTCGTTCAAGCGCCTCGCTGAAGGAGAGCGTCTCGAAGCGGGTCGCGGAGGGGTCCTTGCGGGGATCGGCGGAGTAGACGCCGTCGACCTTGGTGGCCTTGAGCAGGGCCGCGGCGCCGAGTTCGATCGCCCGCAGGCTCGCGCAGGTGTCGGTGGTGAAGAAGGGGTTGCCGGTGCCCGCGACGAGGATCACCACGCGGCCCTTCTCGAGATGTCGCAGGGCCCGGGCTCGGATGAAGGGCTCCGCGACCGCGGTGAGGGCGATCGCCGACATCACGCGGCTCTCGCAGCCTTCGGCCCGCAGGGCCTCCTTGAGGGCCATGCCGTTGATGACCGTGCCGAGCATGCCCATGTAGTCGGCGGTCGACTGGTCGATGGTGCCGGCCTTCGCCATCGCCGCACCGCGAATGATGTTTCCGCCGCCGCAGACCACCGCGATCTGCGCCCCGGTCGCCGCCGCGGAGGCGATCTCGCGAGCCATCACCGAGAGTTCGTGGGGGTCGATTCCCAGTTCGCCGGGGCGTCCGAAGCTCTCGCCGCTCACCTTGAGGACCACACGACGGACGGGGGAAGGCATGAGCGGCTCCGGTTTCGCTCGAAGAG
>JBMSXH010000143.1:0-6411 GCA_049425445.1 Phycisphaerales bacterium
GGCCAGGTGATCGATGCGATCCGCAACGCGGTCGGACCCATCGACCGCGCCGAGCTCGTGGCCTTCCGCGAGGTCAGCGGTGGCCCGGGCGGGGCCGACATCACCGTCGAGGTGACGGGCGACGACATCGCCGCCCGCGAGGCGATCGTCTCGGAGCTGCGCGACGCCCTCGCGGTGCTGCCGGGAGTCTTCGACATCGCCGACGACGACTTCGGCGCGCAGCGCGAGGTGCAGATCGAGCTCAAGCCCGGCGCCGCGACGCTCGGCTTCAGCGTCGCCGACGTCGCGAGGCAGGTGCGTGCCGCGATCTTCGGACTCGAGGCCCACACCTACTCCGCCGACCGGGAGGACATCGACGTCCGCGTCCGTCTCGACGAGGAGAGCCGGCGGCGGCTCGGCAGCGTCGAGGCGATGTGGGTCGCGAGCCGCAGCGGCGAGATGGTGCCGCTCTCGGAGGTCGCCTCGCTCACCGAGGGCAGCGGCTACTCCGCGATCCGCCGCATCGATCGCCGCCGCAGCGTGACCGTCACCGCCGACACCGACGACGCCACGAACCCCGAGGCGATCTCCGAGGCGCTCGCTCCGACCCTCACGGCGCTGCAGGGACGGTTTCCGCAGATGAAGATCGACACCGGAGGTCGGCAGCGGAACGTGCGGGAAGCCTTCTCCAGCCTGCCGATCGCCGCAGGCGCCGCGATCCTCATGATCTATGTGATCCTCGCGTGGCTCTTCGGAAGCTACTTCCAGCCGCTCGCGGTGATGCTCGCGATCCCCTTCGGCATCATCGGCGTGGTGTGGGGCCACTGGCTGCTCGGCTACGACATGACGTTCCTGAGCCTGATCGGCTTCGTCGCGCTCGCCGGCATCGTCGTGAACAACTCGCTCGTCTACGTCGACTTCGCCAACCGATTCCGGCGCGAGGGCCATGGCCCGATCGAGTCGCTGATCGAAGCAGGCAGGCAGCGACTTCGGCCGATCGTCCTGACGAGCATGACCACCGTGCTCGGGCTCTCGCCGCTCATGCTCGAGCAGTCGTTCCAGGCCCGTTTCCTGATTCCCATGGCGATCTCGATCTCCTTCGGCCTGATCAGCGCCACGGTGCTGACGCTGATCGTGCTGCCGTCGGTGCTCGTCGCGATCGAGGACCTCAAGCGGCTCGCCTCATGGGCGTGGACCGGCGAGCGGAGCGAGGAACCATCGCTCACGGCCGCGGAACCGGCGAAGCCGGCGTAGTGCGAGCCGATCGCCCTCGGCGTTTCGGCGCGGTCCGCCGGACCAACCGGACGCCGGGCTACCGTGCCCCGATGCCGCTCACCGCCGCCGTGCCGAGGGACGTCCGAGGGTGCCGAGCGCGCCGAGGCGAGCCGCGAAGTCCGGGAACTCCGAGAGTCGTTGCCCCGAGAATCGACGCCTTGCTTGTTGACCAGCCTCCATCGCGGAGACATACTTCCGCCATCTACTCCCCGCCTGACCAGCCTTCGGGCCTCGGGCGGGGTTATTTCTTGCGCGGTGTCTTCAGGCGTCCCCGGGGAAGCTGCCATGCCCGCTGAGCCTTCGATCAAGCGGGCCTTCGCATTCTTCGACGGGCAGAACCTCTTTCATGCCGCCCGGCACGCGTTCGGCCATCGGCATCCGAACGTCGATCCGCAACGTCTCGCCGCCGCGGTCTGCGACGCGCGGGGCTGGCGTCTCGACCGGGTGCACTTCTACACGGGTGTGCCGAAGCGAGGCGATCGTCCGGGCTGGCACGACTTCTGGATGCGGAAGCTCGCGGCGATGGGCAGACGCGGCGTCATCACCCGATGGCGGCCGCTGCAAATGCGAATCGAGCGCGTGACGCTTCCCAACGGCGAAGTGGCGCCGCTGCGAGTCGCCCAGGAGAAGGGCATCGACGTGAGAATCGCCGTCGATGTGGTGCGCTACGCCATCGAAGGCCTCTACGACGTGGGACTGATCTTCAGTCAGGACCAAGACCTCGGCGAGGTCGCCACCGACATCCGCGCCATCGCCGCATCGCAGGGCCGATGGATCAAGCTCGCGTCGGCCTATCCGGAGCCGCCGCCCGGATCCCATGGCCGCGGCATCGATCGCACCGACTGGATCCCCTTCTCGAAGTCGTTCTACGACCGGTGCCTCGATCCCGTCGACCATCGCCGCTCGAACTCGCCTCTCGACGATCTCGAGACCCGCGGCTGAACGGTCACCCCCCGCCCAGCGCCGCGGCGATTGCCGCAGCCGCTGCCAGGCACGCCGCTTCGTCCGCAGCGGCGACCTCGCCCGACGCAACGCCGCGGTAGAGATCCGCGATCGCCCACCCCGCCGTGCGCGGATCGTGCTCGTGTCGAGGCACGAGATGCACATGCACATGCCGCGCGGCCTCCGCGAAGGCGAGCATGTACACCCGCTCGCAGCCGGTGACGGCTCGAATCGCCCGGGTCGCGTCCGCGACAAGGCGACCAAGTTCCGCCGCCTCGCCCTCGGACAGTTCGTCGAGGGTCGCGGCGTGCCGCAGCAGGTCGATGATCGTCCACCCCGCGATCGGAGCGGGCGGCGCATGCCGCCGCAGGCGGAACCCGACGGTCCGCAGGAGTTCGTCGGGCGCGCTCCCCGCGTCACCCGCGAGGATGGATCGGCAGATCGGACAGGAATCGGACATGGGGCGATGTTCCGGCGCGCGGCGACCGCGGATCGACCGCGCCGCCGGACGCGATATCTTGACGGCATGATCACTTCCCTGCTCTTCGCCGGACTGCTCGCCTTCCCCGCTCCCGTACCCGCGCCGCAGAAGGTCGCGCCGGCTCCGTCGACCTCGCCCACCTCGCCGCCCTCCCGAATCCGCACGCCGAGCGAGAAGCAGGTCGCCGGATCGATCCGCTACGGCGACGTGGAGAAGCTCTTCAACGGAGAGAACCTCGACGGCTGGAAGCCCTTCCTGCCCAACGGCGAGGATCCCTCGGGCACCTGGTCGGTGAAGGACGGCGTCCTCGCCTGTGCCGGAAAGCCGATCGGCTACATCCGCACCGAGAAGACCTACGAGAGCTTCGAGCTCGAGGTCGAGTGGCGTTTCGATCCCGAGAAGGGCGCCGGCAACAGCGGCGTGCTGCTCCGGGTGCAGGCCCCCGACGAGGTCTGGCCGAAGTCGATCGAGGCCCAGCTCCACTCCGGCAACGCGGGGGACATCTGGAACATCGGCGAGTTTCCGATGACCGCGACGCCCGCCCGCACCGAAGGCCGACGCACCCGCAAGGAGCACGCCAGCTCGGAGAAGCCGCTTGGGGAGTGGAATCGCTATCGCATCGTGATGAACGGCGGCGAACTCAAGCTCTTCGTGAACAACGTGCTCCAGAACGCCGCGTACCGCTGCGAGGTCGTCCCGGGCTTCATCGCCCTCCAGTCCGAGGGCGCCCACATCGAGTTCCGCAGGATCGATCTTCGCCCGATCCTCTCGGGAACCTCGGGCAACACCCGGAACGCCACCGCGGACTGACGGCTTACGCCAGAGGCAGCGGGCCGTCGTCTTCGGAATGAGCGTTCGAAGCGCGCCTGCTCCGCGGCCGCACCTGCTCGCGGAGTTCCACGTCGCGCGCCTCCCGCTGTTCCTGCCACGACACCGCCCAATCGAGGTGCCGGGCGATCGAGAGGATCGACATCGGGATCAGGAAGAGAATGCCCAGGCCGCAGACGAGCCCCAGCAGCGCCGCGAGCAGCATGAACGGTGCGATGAACGCCGCGAGGATCACGAGAAGCAACGCTGCCGCCGGCACGCCTGCCACGCACCACAGATAGAGCCTCGCCCACTTCGCGGTCTCCTCGTCCTCCATCCAGTCGGCCCACCTCAGGAAGAGCAGGGCGAGCACGACCAATCCCGCGAAACCGATCCCCCACGCGACGACCGCCGACCACTCGAAGAACGGATGGATCGGACCGCCGGCGAAGAAGGTGCCGCCACGGTCGAGCGCCATGCCGATCGGCCAACCCAGCTGCAGGAATCTGGCCGCGAGGCGGAGACTCGATCGCGGACCAAGCCCTCGTCCGACCGCTTCCGGATCGTCGATCGGTGCCGCGAACAGGAACACGCCCGCCGCCCAGATCGACTCGACGACGATGCCGATCGCTCCGCCGAGCAGCGGATCGAGCGGCGCAGCTCCGGCGAAGATCAGACCTCGCCACAGGAGCGAGGCCACCGCCGCCGCCGCCGCGATCCACGCGGCGCGTCGCACCCGACGGACCAGCGGCCTCGGAAGATCCTGGACGCGACGGGGCGCCGATCGAAGCCCCTGTCGGTCGCGACGCCGAGGCGCATGCCCGCACTCGGGGCACGGTCGACCAGGCCGAAGTCCTCGTCGCGAATGACCACAACGTTCGCAGAGAGGACCGCCGTCGCCACGCAGAGCCATGGCCCGTCCGGCCTCAGCGGGTGCGCTTCGTGCGCGAGGGCTTCGCGGTCGCCTTCCGACCGGACTGGCCGCCCGGCATCGTGAAGGTGCCCGCCCGCTCGATCACGTGTCCGCAGGCCTTGCAGGTGCGGCGCTTCGCCGGACCGCCCCAGAATCGCTCCATGATGACCTTCAGATCCTCGTCGATCTTCTTGAGCCGCCACGTCGCCTCGTGCACCAGCGCATCGCACTCCGGGCAGTACCACCGAAGTCCGTCCTTCTCGCCCTTGGGCCGCGGAAACTCGATGATCAAGCCGAGGGTTCCCGCCGGACGCTGCGGGCGGTGCGGCACCCACTGCGGAAGCAGGAAGAGTTCGCCCTCGCGGACCACCACGTCGTGCGGCGGGCTTCCATCGAGCGGGCGCACCCGCACCGCGATGTCGCCCTTCAACTGGTAGAAGAGCTCTTCGGTCGGATTGACGTGGTAGTCGTTGCGGGTGTTGGGGCCCGCGGACACGAACACGATCGCGTCCTTGCTCCCGGTGAAGAGTTGACGGTTGCTGACCGGAGGCTTCAGGTTCTTGCGGTTCTCGCGGATCCAGCGGTCCAGATGCAGGGTGGGATGGTTCGCGGGCGTGGTCCGTTCGGCGGTCCGGCGCGTGGCGCGCTTCTTGGTGGTTGGCATGGTCGCCACGATACCGGCAGCGCGTCCGAAGTCAGGAGACCACCGAGCGAGGCGCGACGGACCGCGTCGTCTCGCCGTTCCGCGCTGCGGGCCCCGAGGAGAGACGGATCGGACGGACGACGAAGCCTTCGAGCGGTCTTGAGGTCGCTGGGCGCGGCGGCCGCGGCTCCGACTCGACCTCCCCCTCGGCCGTGGGACTCGCCGGAAGCTCGGGCGACTCGGGCACCAAGGCCGCCTTCGCCGAACGAGGGTCCGGAATGCCGCGGCCTCGAGCGCGAACGCGCCATCCCAGGATCGCCCCCAAGCCGACGATGGCGATCCCGCCCAGTTCGAGGATCCCGTTGAAGCGCAACTCCGCCCACGTCTCGCCGAGACCTTGATCGACCCGATGGAACGAGGCCGCGCGCACGACGATGAACGCGAGGATGAACGCCACGCCCAGGAGCGAGAGCGTGCACTCGCGCCAACGCCGCCGTAGCAGCCATGCGAGAAGGATGAAGCCGAGCCCCGCCGTGCCGACGATCGTCGCGATGAACGCCACCTGATGCTCGCGGCGATCCTCGTACCAGCCCTGCGCCTTCGCCGTGTCGCGTCCGATCTGCGTGAGCAGGCTCTGCAGGTCGAGTTGCTTGTTGACGGCAAGCAGAGCCATCGCCGCCGCGAGTCCGAGCGGAAGCAGCCGTCCACGACCCGCTGGCTTCGCCCAGAGCACGCACAACGCCGCCGCCACGAGATATCCAACGACGGTCACCCAACCCGTCGGTGTCGGGTCGCCGATTCCCACCACCCACCGACCGTCGTCGACGGCGGCGAAGAGTGGGAGAATGGAGACATCAAGCTGCATCGGCGGCGATCGAGATCGGATGCGGACGAAGCGGACCGAGGCGGCTCCGCCGCATGACGATCCTTCGCCCGTTGGACTCAGGACCTCCAGTGTGTCACGCGGGTTCGCGAATCGGATCGCCTTCCTCGAACAAACTGGCCGTCAGGGGTGAACTGGAGGCAAACGCCTCAGGCCAGATCGGGAATCGCACCTCGTTCCGGACAACCTCAATCGGTCGGCGCCGTCGGCATCGCGTTCGTCCGAGCCAACTTGGCCGCGGCCAGGAACGCGGCCGGATCCCGGAATCCGAGCACTCGAAGCACCTCGCGTCCCGACGGATCGAGGAACACGAGGGTCGGGTACGCCTCGACCATGAATCGCTCCGAGAGGCCGGGATTCCGCTCCGCATCGATCTTGAGGGGGATCGCGTTCGCCTCGAGCCAGGAGACGACTTGCGGGTCCTTCCAGGTCTCCGCGTCGAGCCGACGGCACGGCGGGCACCACGTCGCATAGAAGTCGAGGAAGAC
>JBMSXH010000144.1:0-6358 GCA_049425445.1 Phycisphaerales bacterium
GCTCGGCGGGCGGTCACATGGACGGGATGGACTGGATGGACGCGATGGACCCGGAAGGCGAAGCGCTGCACTTGTCGCGGGAGGCCTGACCGAGGCTCGTCTCCTCTCTCCTCTCTCCTCTCTCCTCTCTCCTCTCTCCTCTGTTGTCCGTCTCCTCTTCTCCTCCTCTCCTCTTCTCCTCTTCTTCCCCCCATGCCCCTCGACCGCGAACTCATGCGTGGCGCCGGACCGGTCGCCGTCCTCAAGCTCCTCGAGCGCCGTGAGATGTACGGCTACGAACTCGTCGAGGCCCTCGAAGCCCGCACCGAGGGCGTGCTCGCGATGGGGCAGTCGACGCTCTATCCGATGCTCTACAACCTCGAGGCGAAGGGGCTGGTCGCGAGCCGCTGGGACGAGAGCGGTCCGCGCGGCCGCAAGTACTACCGCCTCACCGCCACCGGCAAGCAGCGCCTCGCCGACGACAGCGCCCAGTGGAAGGCCGTGACCGCGGCGATGAAGCAACTCGGCATCGTCGGTCGCCTGGCGATCGCGCCGCAACCGCAGTTCGGCTGCGTGCAGGGACTCGCGCTGGCAGGACCGCTTCGATGAACCGCGATCCGCATGCCTCCGCGGGCGAGGATCCCGCCCACGCCGACACCGAACTGCCGACGCCGCTCGAGTCGCTGGTTCGCGAGGTCGTGCGCCGCACCCGCCTTCGCCGAAGCGAGCGCGAGGAGATCGCGGCCGAACTCGTGGCCCACTTCCGAGACGGACTGGCAAGCGGACGCAGCGCCGAAGAACTGGCCACCGCCTTCGGCGATCCCAAGGCTTCCGCACGGGAGCTTCGGCAGGGCGCGATCGCGAAGCGCAGTGCGCTCGATCGCGGCCTGCGTCGCACGCTGCAGATCGTCGGTCTCGGCACCGTCGCCGTCGTGCTCGGCTATGCGGCACTCGCGATCCATGTCGCGCGGCTGCGGCCCACGATCTCCTTCGATCCGATCGCGACCTATCAGGCACTGCTTCCGGCGACCGACGAGCCGGCCTGGCCGGCCTACCTCGAGGCCCTCGCCTGGGTCCAGTCCGATGCGCGCCTCGGCACCGCCGGCAACCCCTTCGACTCGCGCGAGCATCGTGACCTCTTTGTCGACGCCCTCGATCGCTACGGCGCGAACGAGCCCGGCGCTGCGACGATCGTCGCCCGTGACCTCGACGGCGAGGCGATCGAGCCGATCGATCTTGCGGCGATCCTCGCGGCCCATGCCGACGAGCTTGCCTTGCTGCGCGAAGCCGCCGCCATGCCGGTGCTGGGTCGCCAAGTCAACGTCTCGCCCTCGCAGGCGATCGCCGCCGAGCAGGCGTACTTCGGCACCGCCTCCAGCGGGCCGGAGCCCGATGCCGGCTTCACCGACATGCTGATCGGCGTGCTGCTGCCGCAGCTCGCGGAGTTCCGGCACGCGGCACGCCTGCTCATCGCCGATGCACGCCTTGCCGAGGAGCAAGGCAACTTCGCGCGAGCCGCCGCGGACCTCGCCGCCATCTTCGGCATCGCCCGCCACGCGGAGGAGAACCGCACCCTCATCGGGCAACTGGTCGCCGCAGCGATGCGGGTCACGGCCAGCCGCGCGATCGTCTCCATGCTCGAGCGAAGCGGCACCGCGTTCGACGACGACTCCCTCCGCGAACTCGCCGACGCAGTCGCTTCGGTGCCGGCCGACTCGTTGCGTCTCGACATGGCGGGCGAGCGGCTGATGTTCGAGGATGTGGTGCAGCGGATGTACTCCGACGACGGCGACGGCGACGGCGTGTTCATTCCGTGGGCCTTCGCGGAGTTCACGCCGCTGATCACCGGGAACTCCAGCGGACCCGACGAGAACCTAGCGCCGATCGCCCTGGCGGTCGGGCCGCTCGCCTATCTCGCCCCAAGCCGACGCGAGACGATCGAGCAGCATGGGCGATGGATGACGGCGATCGAGGAGGATGCGCATCGGCCATGGTGGGACGATCGCCGCACCGTCGATCGCGTCGAGCAGGAGGTTCTCTTCCCACGCGGCGGAGCGCGTTCCCTCACCGGCGGCAACCTGCTGCTGGGGCTGCTGCTGCCCGCGGTGGGCAAGGCCGGCGACAACCTCGCCGCGCAGCGGTTCGATCTCGACGGCGCCGCGATCGCGATCGCCCTGGCCCGATTCCATCGCGATCGTGGTGCATGGCCCGATTCGCTCGAGGCGCTCGTCCCCGAGTTCCTGCCAACGCTTCCGCTCGATCCGGAGACGGCGCTACCCTACCGATACGAGCTCCGCGCCGCGGGCCCGATGGTCTGGTCGACCGGTCCCGACGGGATCGACGACGGCGGCACCTGGTTCCGTCGCACGCAAGGCTTCTCGCCCGACGCCGATCGCGCGGCACCGCAGTGCCGATTCCCGACCTCGCCGAGTCGTTCACCCACCGCTCGCACCGCGGCGCTGCGGCATCGCGAGCGCACCGGATCCTGGCCCGCGTCGTTCGACACGCTCTCTGCCGACGATCGCGCAGGCGTTCCGCCGCGAGGCCTCGACGGTGTCGAGTACGCGCTCGAAGGCGACGTCCCGATCCTGCGTCGCGCGGCCGACGACGACGCGCCGTCCACGCGGCATCCGGCGCCAGGCGAAGCACCGCAGGGCGATCGCATCCTCGTCGAATGGGGCCTCGGGACGTTCGCGGAACTTCCCGCCGGCGATCGCGGCGCCTGAGTCAGCCCATCGCCGCGCGAAGCGCCTTCTTGTCCATCTTGCCGGTCCCGGTCAGCGGGATCTTCCGGAAGACGAGGTCGTCCGGAAGCTGCCACGCCGGAAGCGTCGCGGCGAGCCGTTCGCGCAGCGTCGCGAGATCGAGCGAGGCGCCCTCGGCCAGTTCGACCACCGCGATCGGCCGCTCCTCCCACTTGGGATCGGGCCGCGCGATCACCGCGACGAGCGCCACCTCCGGCATCGCCCCGATCAGCCGCTCGAGCGCGAGCGAACTGATCCACTCGCCGCCCGACTTGATGAGGTCCTTCTCGCGATCGCGGATGGTCACCCGCCCACGATCGTCGATCGTCGCGACGTCGCCGGTGGGCATCCAGCCTTCGCGAAGCGTGGCGGCATCCTCGGCCGCGAATCCGCCGCGCACGGTCGGCCCACGCACGACGAGCGTGCCGACGCTTTGGTCGTCGTGCGGCACGGGCTGCCCGCGCTCGTCGAGCACCTCGACCTCGAGGATCGGCAGCGGACGCCCGGCCTTGAGCGCGACACCGCGCCGTTGGGGCGGCTCGAGGGCGACCTCCTCGGCCGTCACCGCGTGGCGGCCCATCGTGCCCACCGGGTTGATCTCGGTCATGCCCCAGCTGTGGATGAGTTCGGCGGCGTAGTGGCGATCGAAGAACTCGATCATCTCGAGGTTCGGCGCACCGCCGCCGCAGACCACGCGGCGAAGGTGACGGATGTTCCACCGCGCGGGCTCGTGCCGCGCGGCCTGCATCACGCCCGACCACACCGTGGGCACGCCGATCGCGAGCGACACCTTCTCCGACTCGATCGTCGAGAGGAGATCCGGTGCCGTCGAGCGACGATGCGGCAGCACGACCGTCGCGCCGAGCATGCCCGCCGCGTACGGAAGCCCCCACGAGACGGCATGAAAGAGCGGCACCACCGCCAGCGCGACGTCGGTGCCGGAGAGGTTCATGGTGTCGGTGAGGGCGAGCCCGAGCGTGTGCAGGTACGACGAGCGGTGCGTGTAGACGATCTCCTTGGGATGCCCGGTGGTGCCGCTCGTGAAGCACACCGCCATCGGGGTGTCCTCGTCGAGGTCGGGCCACTCGAAGTGGTCGGGGCCCGAGCCGACGAAGCCCTCCCACGAGTCCGCCGGCGGATCGGTGCTCGCGGCGGCCGGATCGCCGCAGCGGATCCACCGTTCGACCGAAGGCAGCCGCTCGCGAAGCGCGGCGATGCGTTCGTCGAACTCGCCGTCGTAGAAGACGAAGCGGTCCTTCGCCGCGCGGATCGTCCACTCGAGATCGGCGTCTGGAAGCCTCGGGTTCGCCGGATGGAGGGCCGCCCCGAGGCAGGGCACCGCGAAGGCGAGTTCGAGGTGGCGATGCTCGTTCCAGAGGAGCGTGCCGACGCGGTCGCCCGGCGCCAGGCCGGCTCGCCGCAGGCTTGCCGCAAGGTGCCCCACGCGATCGCGGATCTCCGGCCAGGCATGCCGCGCCGTGCCCGAAGGGAAGGTGGTGACGACGCCCGACTCGGGCGCGATCGCGGCGCCTCGGAACAGGATCGATCGCAGCAGCAGCGGATGCGGTCGTCGATGCACGGCGCGAGCATACGGCGCGATCGGATTGCGGCCGCGGAATCGGCGAAAAGGTCGCGCCCTCGACGGCCCGGGATCCGCGGGCGCCGCAGCGGTGGAATCGACCGCCCCGGCCCGCGATCCGAGCCGGCCCACCGGCCCGACGGGCGCCCCTGCCGATCGGAAAGGCCGGCGAGGCTCCTCAGACTCCGCGCCCGCGGCCCTGCGGCTGTTCTCCGAGACGGTTGGGGCGAGATCGACCGGTCGCCCTCTTAGAATCTCCCCTTCGCTCGCACCCCAGCCAAGGTGTCCTCGCCATCGCCGACCACACAGAATCCAGTCAGGACGCACCGCCGAGCTACGACGATCTCGTCGCGACGGCAGCCGAGAGCGTCGAGCAGATCACCCCCGACGCGCTGGCCGCGAAGATGGCGGCAGGCCTCGATGGCCCGCTGGTCGACGTGCGCGAACGCGACGAACTCCCCGCGGGCACGATTCCCGGATCGATCCACCTCCCCCGCGGGCTCCTCGAGCGGGAGATCCCCTTCATCGCGAGCGATCGCGAAGCGCCGGTCTATCTCCACTGCGAGAGCGGCAAGCGCGGCACGCTCGCGGCGGAGACCCTTCGCCGCATGGGCTATCGCCGACCGGTCAACCTCGCCGGCGGCATCGAGGCGTGGTCGGCGAGCGGGCAGAAGGTGGAACGATTCGCCGCGACTCGCGATCGTCCGGGCGTGGCCCGCGACTTCGGCACGCTCGATCCGCAGGACTGGGCGAGCATCCGCGCCGACTTCCCCATCACCGGGTATCGCTGCTCGAGCGGCGGCACCACGCGAAGCCTCGCGTATCTCGACCACGCCGCGACCACGCACCCCTGCGCGACGATCCTTCGGATCCACACCGAGTTCCTCGAGCAGGAGTACGCGAACGTCCACCGCGCGGGCTATGCGCTGGCTCGCTCCGCGACGCTCCGATTCGAGCGATGCTTCGAGATCTGCGCGGAGTTCGTCGGCGGCAACCTCGATCGCGACTGCGTGGTCTTCACCGCCAACACCACCGCCGGCTGCGACCTCGTCGCCCACGTGATGGCGCCGCGGGAGGGCGCGGTGCTCGTCACCGGGATGGAGCACCACTCCAACGACCTGCCGCACCGCCGGCGCGGAGGCGTGCTTCGGGCCGAGGTCGATTCGACCGGCCGGCTCGAGTACGGACACGTCGAGGAGCTTCTCAAGACGAACCGCGTGAAGCTGCTCGCGGTGACCGGCGCCGCGAACCTCTCCGGCTGGACGCCCGACCTCGACCTGCTCGCGCGGCTCGCCCACGAGCACGGCGCGCTCGTCTGCGTCGACGCGGCGCAGCTTCTCGCCCACAAGCGCCTCGACGTGAAGGCGCCCGACGATCCGGCCCACGTCGACTTCGTGGTGGCGGCGGGCCACAAGATGTACGCGCCCTTCGGAGCCGGCTTCGTCTACGGCCCGCGCACGGTGATGGACGCCGCCGAGCCGTGGATTCCCGGAGGCGGCACCGCGAGCGACGTCGGCGACGAGGAGGTGGTCTACCTGCCGAGCCCCGACCGCCATCAGGGCGGCACGCCGAACGTCGCGGGCATCGTCGCGCTCGCGGCGATGGCCGAACTGCTCATGCGGATCGGCATGGACCGCGTGCGCGAGCACGAGATGGCGCTGCTGCGGCGGACGGTCGACCGCATGAAGGCGATCGACGGCGTCACCCTCTACGGTCCGCCGAACCTCGACGAGCGCGTCGCGATCCTGCCCTTCAACATCGACGGCGTCGACGACATGCTCGCCGCGGCGATCCTCGGCGAGGAGGGCGGCGTCGCCGTGCGCAACGGACGCTTCTGCGCCCATCCGCACGCCAAGCGCATCTTCGGCGAAGGCCGAAGCGGCGCGGTGCGGGCCTCGATCGGCCTCTTCAACATCGAGGAGGAACTCGACCGTCTCGTCGAGATGGTGGCCCGCATCCGTCGCGGCAAGTGGACCCGCAAGTACGAGATGAAGCAGGGGCAGATGTCGGCCCAGCTCGGAGGGCGCTGCGCGGACAAGTGGATGCAGGCGAGCCC
>JBMSXH010000145.1:0-6348 GCA_049425445.1 Phycisphaerales bacterium
GCCAGCGCACGGAGACCCCGGCGACTTCCCCAGGCGAACCACCCGATGAGCGACTTCCCCGATCGATCCGAGTCCTCTCCGCTTCCGCCCGATCGGCTCGAAACGCTCGTCGACGCTGCGCTTCGAGGCGACGAGGCGGTCGCCTCGAACGAGGCCGAGCGGTCGTTCCTCGACACGGTTCGCCTGGTTCGGGCGGAGTTGCTGGCGGAGTCCGCCGAGTTCTCCGTCGGCGTGCCCGAGTCGGTCGTGATGAACGCGAAGTCGCTGGCGGCGCTGCTTCCGCGGCACGATCAGCAGGGAGTGCGCCCCTGGTGGGACCGCGCGGTCGCCGCGATCGCCTCCTGTCTCCACGACGATGCCGCGACACCGGCCTTCGCCGGCCTTCGACGCAGCGGATCGGTGCGTCAGGCCTCGTTCTCGACGCGGCTTCGCGATCGTGAGCTCTCGATCGACCTCGAGATCGAGATGCGCCTCGATCCCGATCGGGCCGCGATCCGCGGGCAGATCGCCTTCGGAGTCGGCGAGGTGCCGCGCGTCGGAACCGTGGCACTGGTTCGCGAGGGGCAGGCGCTCCAGACCGCCGTCATCGACGAGGACGGCTTCTTCGGCCTCGAGGCCCCGGCGGGGCGGTGCGATCTCGCGGTCCATCTCGGCGAGGACGGCACCGTGGTGCTGCCGGACCTCGAGATCCCGTGAATCCGCCGATCGCGATCGCGGCGTTCGCAGCGCTCGACGAACGCGGGCAGCGTGCGCACCTCGATTCGTGCGGCTCGGTGGAGGCGGAACTTCTTCGTCTTGGCGACGAGGCGGAGCAGGCCGTGGCCGGCGATCCCGCCGCCGCCGCGACCTGGTTGAGGCGTCTCCGGGAACTTTCTCGCTCGATCGACTCGCCCTCGGCCGCCGCGCGGTCGGCGCGAGGCGAGGTGCTGGCGACGGCGTATCTCGGCCGGCTCGAGGAGGCGACCGCGCTCGCGGGGCAGGCTCGCGACGAGGCGTTGGCGGCGGGAGCGATGGTCGAGGCGGCGCGGCTCCGCCTTGCGGCGATGCAGCCGCTGCTCAAGTCGGGGCGGGTCGACGAGGCGATCGCGGAGGGACTTGCCGCCGCGGGCGAACTCTCCGAACTCGGCCAACCGGCCCTCGCGGCCCGTGCCGAGATCAACCTCGGCAACGTGCTCAAGGCGGTTGGGCGGCACGACGAGGCGCTTGGGCATCTCGATGCCGCGTTCGCGGCGCTCGCGGACGATCCCGCGCTCGCCGCGACCATCGAGAACACCCGCGGCGAGTCGCTCCTCCAGCTCGATCGCATCGACGACGCACGACGCGCGTTCGGGCGTGCGATCGCGCACTTCGAGTCGGTCGACCATCGATTCGCCTGGGCGGTTGCGGAAGGAAACCTCGCCGATCTCGCGGCCCGTGCGGGCGCGCTCGCGGAAGCCCTCGAGCGATTCGCCGCGGCACGAGCGAGGATGCCGTCGCAGGCGGAAGGCCACGCGGCAAGGCTGCTTCTCGAGGAGGGCGAGGCCTTCGAGGCCTCGGGTCTCGTCGAGGTGGCGCTCGACCGATTCGCCGAGGCGCGAAGTCGGATCGAGCGACTCGGGCTCGCCTTCGAAGCGGCACGGGCGGCGCGGGCGATCGCTCGCGCGTGCATCGCGCTCGGAAGAGACGAGCAGGCGCTCGCGGCTCTGGCCTCGAACGCTCCCACGCACCCCGCGATCGAGGCATCGGCCGTCGCGATCGAGGCTGTCGCCAGGGCTGGGATCGCCTCGCGGTCGGCGGGGGACGGCGAACGCGCCGCCGCGATCGATGCCGTGAACCGCTGCGAGCGGGCGATCGCCGACGCCGGCTCGAGATTCGATGCGGTGCTCGCCACCCACATGCTCGCGATGGCGCTGGAACGGCTGGGTCGCACGGCCGAGGCGCTGGCCGCGGCGCGGCGGGCTTCCGCCGCCGCCGAAGATCTCTCGCTGGCCACCGCGATCGCCGCATGCGGCAGTCTGCGGGCGCGACTCGCACGGCGCGAAGGCCAGCTCGCCGAGGCGGTCGACGCGGCGCGGATCGCCGTCGCCGCGGTCGAGCGGACTCGCGCGTCCTTCGGGGCCGATCGCCTTCGCAGCGCGTTTCTCGGGGCACGGCTCGACGCGTACGAGGAGCTGGTGCTCGGCCTGCTCGAGGCGGGAGGCGACCGCGCCGCGGAGGAGGCCTTCGAGGTGGCGGAGCTTGCGCGAAGCCGCACGCTGCTCGAGCGGCTGTTCGGATCCATGCCCGCCTCGATCGAGGACGCCGGCGGCGATGCGGAGATCGTGCGCCTGCGCGAGCGGCTGCAAGGGCTGCATGCGAGGCTCGCGTCGGCGGCCCGCGATGACGCCCGCAGCGTCGCGATCGATCCGCTCCGGATCGAACTGGCGCGGACCGAGGCGGCGCTCGAGCGACGATTCGCCGAGCGGTCCGGAGACGCTGCGCAGCGACGGGCCGGGGAGCGGGGGAGCGAAGCGGTGGATCGGCGTCGCTGGCGGCAGGTGCTCGCCGAGGATCAGGCGATCGTCGAGTACTTCGAGGCCGCGGGACGGATGCTCGCGTTCGTGGCCCATCGGGATTCGGTCGAGGTGACCGAACTTCCGGCCGATCCCGCCGCGATCGACGACACCATCGCGAAGCTCCACTTCCGCATTCGCAGGGCGCTTCGCGGCGGGGCGGACCCGGTCGGCACCACCGCGCTCGTCGAGCGGCTCGCGTCGTGGATCTGGACGCCGCTGCGGAATGCGATCGGCGACGCGACGCGTCTCATCGTCTCGCCGCACGGCGCGATGCACGCAGTGCCCTTCGCGGCGATCGCCGCCGCGTCGGGCGATCGACCGACCTCGATCTCGATCGTGCCGGGCGCCTCGGCGTGGGCGCGGCTGGCCGGAGATTCCTCGAGGCACCGTGCGATCCCGGGCGAGGTGCTGCTCGTCGGCGTCGCCGATGCCGCCGCACCCCGCATCGATGCGGAGATCGCGGCCGTCGAGTCGGCGCTCGAGGGCCACCGGAAGGTTCGGATTCTGCTGGGCGAGCAGGCGACCGCGTCGGCGGTCGCCGAGGCGCTGGCCGATCCCGCGATCGAAGTGGCGCATCTGGCCTGCCACGGACAGTTCATGCCCGACGCGCCGCACGCGAGCGGACTGAAGCTGGCCGATCGATGGCTCTCGGTCCGGGAACTCGCCGCGCTCCCGCGAACGCCGCAGACGGTGGTCCTCAGCGGTTGCGACACCGGATCGGTGGCGGTCATGCCGGGGGAGGAGATCCTCGGACTGCCCCGGGCGTTCCTTGCCGGCGGCACGCGACGGCTGGTGGGAAGCCTCTGGCCGGTCGGAGATCGAGACACCTGCGAACTCATGGTGGACTTGCATCGTCGTTGGAGTACGGTCGATCGGGAGGCCCGTCGTCCATCGCTGGCGGCGGCGTTGACCGAGGCGCAGCGATCCCGCGAGTCCGCGGATCCGCATCCGGCCCGCTGGGCCTCGTTCATCGCGATTGGAGACGCGTCGTGAAGGCACGCACTGGACCTGCCCGGAGCTCGACCGCCCGCCTCGCGGCTGTTGCGGCACTTGCGGTCGCGGTCTCGACTCTGCAGGCCGCCGAGGATCGCGATCCGGTCATTCCCGCCGACATCCTGCTTCGCCTCGCGCCGGGAACGTCGCTTGAGTCGGTGGTGGCGTCGCTCGCCCCACTGGCTCCGAAACTCGAGGTCGCGGATCAGATCCCCAACCGGCCGATCCATCTCCTTCGATACGAGGCGGAAGGACCGGAGCCTTCGCCGGAACTCGAACTGGCACTCGAGGCGTTGGTCGTCGGAGGCACGTTGACCTGGGCGGAGTTCGGCTACGAGGCGCAGACCGGCGAAGGCCGCACCGATTCGCTGTGGGTGACGGGCGTCGGACTCGGGCAGGACGCGTACCGCGGGCAGTTCGCCCGCGATCTGCTGGGGCTTCCTGCGGCGCACGCGATGACCCGCGGCGCCGGTGTGGTGGTCGCGGTGATCGACAGCGGCCTCGACACCACGCATCCGGTGGTCGCCGGGCCGATGGCGCCCGGGGTCGATCTCGTGGATGCGGTTCCCGCGATCGGCGATCCGGCGGACGGAATCGACAACGACGGCGACGGCCTGATCGACGAGATGGCGGGGCACGGCACGTTCGTCGCGAGCCTGGTGCGGCTCGTGGCGCCGGACGCGACCCTGCTGCCGATCCGAATCCTCGACACCGAAGGCCGCACCAGCGTCTACCTGATGGCGAAGGGAATCGCGGCCGCGATCGACGGCGGCGCGCAGGTCATCAACATGAGCGTCGGCACCACCTACGACTCGATCGCGCTCGAGGACCTCGTCGACGAAGCGGTCGATTCCGGCATCGTGCTCGTCGCCTCGATCGGCAACCTCGATCGCGAAGCGCCCGAGGAGTACCCCGCGGCGGATGGCGGCGCGTTCGGCGTGGTGGCGACGAGCCCCTCCGATGTGCGTGCGAACTTCTCGAACTTCGGCGGCTTCGCGGCGGTCGCGGCGCCGGGCACGGTGGCGTTCCGCGGCAAGGCGGGGCTCGATCCGCAGGCCTCGGTGCTGGGTGCGGTGCCGGGCGGCGGCGTCGGCGGCTGGGCCGGGACGAGCTTCGCGACCGCCTTCGTATCGGGGGGCGCCGCGCTGGTGCGAAGCCGGCATCCCGAGTGGCCCAACGCGGAGGTGCCGTTGCAGGATCTCTCCGACGCGGTGATGGACCTGCTGCTCTCGACCGCCGTGCCGATCGATGCCCTCAACCCCGGATTCGAGGGCATGCTCGGCACCGGCCGGCTCGATGTCGCCGCGGCGGTCTCGATCGGTCCACCGAGCAACCCGGCCGATCTCGACGGCAGCGGCGAGGTCGACGGCGTCGATCTCGCGATCGTGCTGGCCGCGTGGGGGACGTGCAGCGACTGTCCCGCCGACCTCGACGACAGCGGCACGGTCGATGGCGTCGATCTCGCCGTGGTGCTTGCGGCCTGGACGGGCTGATCGGCCCAAGGCCGGACCGCTCGCCGACGGGCGTTTTCATCCCAATCTCGGGGAAAGACGTATCCGGAGCCGACCGGCCGCCTCCAACTTGTCTGTCCCCAGCGCGCATCCACGCCGACGTGGATCGCGACCGGCTCGAACTTCCTCTCACAGAGGTGCCGCGATGCTCGACCTCACGATCCGATCGATCTGTCCTCCGATTCCCGCCTTCGTCCTCGCCCTGGCCGCCGCGCTGCCTGCGCAGGCCGGCGGCGTGATGGTGATCGGCGATCGTCCGCCCGGATCGGCTCCGTCGAGCGGCGTGGTGGCCGCGACCGGCGGAGACGAATTCGCGGTGGCGCTGCGAGCCGACGGCTCGCTGTTCGCCTGGGGTGATCCGATCCATGGGCAGACCGGGGTTCCCACCGGGACCGGCTTTGCCGAGATCGCGACCGGCTCGAATCACGGCATCGCCCGCCGCAACGACGGCACGCTCGTGGGCTGGGGCCGCAATCAACTCGGGCAGCGGACGGTGCCGAGCGGCACCTTCACGCGGATCGCCGCCGCGGAGGATCACTCGCTCGGAATCCGCAGCAACGGCACGCTGGCGGCCTGGGGCGATCCCAGCGACGGGATGGCGAACGTGCCTTCGGGCGCCTTCATCGCGATCGCCTGCGGCGACGACCACAACGTGGCGCTGCGAAGCAACGGCTCGCTGGTCGCCTGGGGAAGCAGCGAGTTCGCGATCCAATCGGTGCCCTCCGGTTCGAACTTCGTCGCGGTCGCGAGCACCGAACACACCGCGTTTGCGCTTCGCGGCGACGGGACCATCGCCGCCTGGGGCAGCAACGAGTTCAACCTCGTGTCCGGTCGGCCGTCGGGAAGCTTCGTGTCGATCGCGGCGGGAGAGCATCACGTCGTCGCGCGTCGATCCAACGGTCAGGTGGTCGCTTGGGGTCGCAACACCCACGGCGAACTGGCGATTCCCGCCGGGACGGTGGCGCAGGCGATCGGCGCCGGCGATGGCTTCACGCTGATCGTGGCCGACGATCTGCCCGGGCAGCCGACCGGTCCAGGGTTCGACAGCACCATCTACTGGAGGAAGCTCGACGACGGCCGCAACGGCGTCTGGCGAGTGCGCGGCGTCTCCCTTGAACTTGTGCAGATGCTTCCGACGGTCGACCAGTCCTCCGGGTGGTTCTTCGTCGGCGCCGGCTGGTTCGATCACGCCCCCGGCGATGGCGACCACACGCCCGAGGCGGTGTGGTTCCATGGCCCGAGCGGCACGGTCGGACTCTGGAAGCTCGACGACGACTGCGGCTACGAGATCAAGATCGTCGGCACCGTCG
>JBMSXH010000146.1:0-6303 GCA_049425445.1 Phycisphaerales bacterium
CCCGCCGGCGTCGCTGACCGGTCGATCGCCGGGCCGTCGGCCCCGATTCCCGCCCAAGACGCCATTCGACTCTTGGCGCTGCGTTGGACGCCGGTACGGTTCAGCGGACCAGACGACCCGCGCTCATCTCTCCGCGGCGGTCGCTTCTTCGGAGGCGACCGCTGTTTTCATGACGCCGGAGGGTCGATCGCGTCGCGATCGCGGAGCATCGCCCGCAACGATGCGAGGGTGTCCGCGTCGGCGGGCGACTTGTCGCGTCGCCATCGCGCGATCCGCGGGAAGCGCAGCGCGAGCCCGGATCGGTGCCGCGGCGACTCCCGAAGCCCCTCGAAGGCGATCTCGAGGACGACCGAGGGCTCGACGACCCGCACCGGTCCGCGCTTCGCGACGATCGATTGCCGCAGCAGCCGATCGAGTTCGCGGATCTCCGATTCGGCCAGGCCCGAGTACGCCTTCGCGATGGTGGTGAATCCATCACCGTCCCGCAGCGCGAGCGTGTAGTCGCTCAGCAGGCCGGCGCGTCGCCCATGCCCCGATTGGGCGGCCACGATCACCGCGTCGATGCGGCGGGGGTCGAGCTTCCACTTCCACCACGACCCGCGAGGGCGCCCGCCTGCATAGGGCGCGTCCAGACGCTTGAGCATGAGGCCTTCGACGCCCCGGTCGGCGGCGGCGAGGCGCAGCTGGTTCGCCGCCTCCCACGTCGCCGCCTCCTGCCGCGGCGAGATGCGGATCGCGCCTTCCGCAGGCAGTGCTCCAATCAGCGCTTCGAGCCTCGAACGGCGCTCGCGCAACGGCAGCGCTCGAAGGTCCGCACCATCGAGTTCGAGCAGGTCGAACGCGAACATCGCCGCGTGCTCCTCGTCGAAGAGCCCGCGTACATGCGACGAGACGCCGAGCCGCCGCTGCAACGAGGCGAACGGCGCCGGGCGATCGCCTCGCCAGAGGACGATCTCGCCGTCGAGCACGCATCCGCGTGGCAGCGTCCGCGCCGCTTCGATCACCTCCGGGAACGATCCGTCGAGTCGACCTTCGCCACGGCTCGCGATCACGGGCTCCGCCCGGCGAATGAGTTGCGCGCGAACGCCATCCCACTTCCACTCGGCGAGCCAGTCGTCGATCGGCCCGAGATCGAAGGCGGCCTCCTCGAGCGAGGCCGACTCGACGGCGGGGGACATCTCGTCGGCGAAGCCGGCTGGCACCGCGTGGGCCAACTGGAACGGCCGGGGCTGCAGCAGGGCCTCGGACTCGTCGGGCGGCAGGCGAAGCGACCGCCATGCGTCGGCGCTCGGTTCGAACCCACCCATCAGGCGTTCTTCGAGCACCGCGACATCCACGCCGAGCGATGCGGCCGCGGCCCGCACCGCCAGCCCCTTCGCGACGCCGATGCGAAACGCGCCGGTGAGCACCTTGTGGTAGAGGAACGAGCCGTCGCGATCGAGACGATTCCAGAACGCCGCCACGATCTGCTCCTGCTGATCTCGGCCTGCCGACACCAGCGGTTCGACGCCTTCGGCGACGAGCGTGGCGAGGGGCAGATCCGGCGGATCGACGGGTGGATCGGGAAGCAGCAGGGCGAGCGTCTCCGCGAGATCGCCGACATGATCGTGGCAGAGCGCCGCGAGATCCTCGGAGATGCCCGCTCGCGCCGCGACCCACGAGCGAAGCGTCGCGGCGGAGATCGAGCGGCGTCGGCGGTTTCCCAGCAGGAACCAGAGCGCCCACGCCGAGGACGCGTCGTCGGAGCGATCGAAGTGCGTCGCGAGGCGCCTGGTGCGCTCGGACGTCGACGCGATCGACGGCAGTTCGCGCACGAGGGCCGCCATCTCGCGCACGCTCATGGGCGAGCCTCGTCGTCGAAGAGCGGCGGATCGAGCGAGGGGGTGATCGTCGCCGGCTCCGACGACGGATCGGCGATCGCCTCGCCGGAGTCCGCGTCGTCGCCGAACCGGGTGGCGACGGTCCCCGCATCGAGACCGCTCGCGCGGAGATGCGCCGCGAGCGGGGCCGCGAAGCCATGGGTGAGCGTGACCGATTCGCAACGGGTCGCGTCGATCGCCGCGAGCAGCCCCGGCCAGTCGGCGTGGTCGCTGACGACGAAGGCCTCGTCCACGCGGCGACGCCGGCGGATGCCGCGGACGAGCATCCACCCCGAAGCGGCGGCGACCGAGGCAGGGGTGAAGGCTCGAATCCAGGCGGCGTCGACGGCGCTGGGCGGCGCCAGCACCAAGGCGCGGCCGCGATGCCGTTCCGCCTGCTCACGGGTCGCGGGAAGGACCTCCGGCAGCGAGACCCCGGCGGCCCGATAGGCTTCGATCAGCGGTCGAATCGCGCCGTGGGCGAGGATCGGTTCGTCGTCGGCTTCGAGCGAGGCCAGCACGCGCTGCGCCTTGCCGAGGGCGTAGGTCGCCAACACCGCGAAACGGCCCTCCTCGCGACAGCGACGCCTCCAGGCCCGAAGTCGGGCCAGTTCTCGCGCCGGATCAGGCCAGCGATAGACGGGCAGGCCGAAGGTGCTCTCGCTGATGAACCGATGGCAGACGACCGGCTCGAAGCCCCGGCAGGTGGGATCGCGGTCGAGCTTGTAGTCGCCGCTCACGACCCAGACCTCGCCTCGCCGTTCGATTCGGATCTGCGCCGAGCCGAGGACGTGACCGGCCGGATGCAGGCTGACGGTCACCCCGCCGACGTGCCGTGCCTCGCCGTAGGGCAGCGAGTCGATCTCGGCTCCCGGAAGGCGGACCCTCGCGACGGCCTCCCCCTCCCTCGCCGTGAGATATCGGCGGCTGCCAGGCCGAGCATGGTCCGCGTGGGCGTGCGTGACGATGGCCGACTCGACCGGTTCCCACGGATCGATATGGAACCCTCCATCCGGGCAGAACAGGCCGGAGGAGGTTCGGACGAGCAGGTCGCCGGCAGGGGGAACATGTTCGGCGGGCGATCGCATGCGGCGAGTCGAGAAGGCGCGGATCCGATCTCTGCTGGGGTAAACTCCCCATCTCGCCAGACCGGTGCATCGAGATCCGGAACTGGGCGATCTGCACGCTAGATTCTGCCGCCCGGGTGCCCCGCGTGGGGGGACGGATTGCCCGCGGCGATTCCAGGCGCTTCCGGAGCCAATCTCGACCATGACGGCGGTGGAGCATCCCTTGAACGGGCAGGCCTTGCTGTCGATCGCGGAGGCGGCCGAGCGGGTCGGTCTTTCGGTGCGGACCTTGCGTCGATATCTCGCCGACGGTCGCCTGAAGGCGGTGCGGGTGGGGCGGCGGCTGATGTGCACGCCGGAGGCCGTCAACGACGCGGTGTTCAGCGGTGCGGCGGGCACGGCCGCGCGTTCGATGGTCGACCCATCGTGGGAGGTCTGCACCGTCGCGGAATGGATGCGGGCCTGGGAGCCCTACTTCCAGATGATCGAGAGTCCGGAGCGTCCAGTCTCCCCGCGGCTTCGCTACTGCGAGGGGGTGGTGAGGCGATTCGGCTCGTTGAAGGTCTCCAAGTACCGGCTCGAGCATCTGGCCGAGGTGCATCGCGAAGCCGTCGCGGGTGGATGGGCGATCGATGAGGTGGCCATGATGCTCGCGATGCCATCCGAGATGACGGTGATCGACTGCGTTCGTCGAACGCAGGCGTCCTTCTCCGGCCAGACCTCCATGGATGGTGTCGTGGCGGGGAAGGCTCGACCCAAGAATCGCTCCACGCCGGGCGGGGCTGGGACAACGCGACGTCGGACCTGATTGGCGCAACGCGTCGCATCGGCCGCCGAGTACCGTTCCCGGCATGAGCACGATCTTCTCGAAGATTCTCGCGGGCGAGATTCCGTGTCATCGCGTCCACGAGGACGACCACGTTCTCGCCTTCCTCGACATTGCGCCGCTCTCGCCGGGGCACACCCTCGTCATCCCCAAGGAGGCCAAGGCGCAGCTGCACGAACTCTCCGACGAGTCGGCGGCGGCGATCGGGCGGTGCCTTCCCAGGATCTGTCGGGCGATCCTTGCCGAGACCGGTGCCACCGCCTTCAACGTGCTTCAGAACAACGGAGCCTTGGCCCACCAGGCGGTGATGCACGTCCACTTCCATGTGATCCCGAAGTTCACCGACGGCCGCGGACTCGGGCTCGAGTGGCAGCCCGGCGGCGATCCCGAGGCGGCCGCGAGGGCGGTCCGCATCGCGAAGCGGATCCGGGAGGCCGGGTGAGGCCCCGCGACGGCGTTCCGCATCCGTTACCGTGACTCCATGGGCGTCGACGATCTCGACCGACTCGACCTTCCGGACCTCGCCAAGCGGCTGCTCGCCACGCCGCTGGTTGCACGGTTGGTCGATCTCGCCCTCGACGAGGATCTCGGCCGCGGGGACGTGACCACCGAGCTGCTTGTCGATCCGCAGCGACGCGGCACCTTCCACATCGTCGCCCGCGAGGCCGGCGTTCTCGCGGGCATCCCGATCATCGAGTCGATCATGCGGAAGCGGGCCGGAGCGAGCCGCTTCAAGGTGCTTCGTCCGGATGGCACGTCGTTCGTGCGGGGGGACGCGGTGCTCGAGGTCGAAGGACCGATTCGCGCGCTGCTGCCGCTTGAGCGGACCATCCTCAACCTGCTCGGTCGACTGAGTGGCGTCGCGACCCGCACCGCTCGATTCGTCGAGGCGGTCGCCGGAACCGAGGCGCAGGTGTGCGATACCCGCAAGACGACCCCGGGGCTCCGCCTTCCCGAGAAGTACGCGGTGCGGTGCGGCGGCGGCAGCCTCCACCGCATCGACCTCGCCGAGGCGATGCTCGTCAAGGACAACCACCTGGCGGCGCTCGATCCGGACTCCTTCGCCGAGCGGGTCGCCGAGGCGGCCCTTGCGGCGAGACGCGAACGATCGGTGCGCTTCGTCGAGGTCGAGGTCGACTCGCTCGAACAGTTCGATCGACTGCTCGCGCTGCCTGCCGGCGCGATCGACATGGTTCTCCTCGACAACATGGACGAGGCGACGTTGCGGGAGGCGGTCGCGCGCCGCGCGGCCCGGAACCCGGAGCTCCTGCTCGAGGCCAGCGGAGGCGTTCGTCTCGAGTCGGTCGCGAAGATCGCGGCGACGGGCGTCGATCGCGTCTCGTGCGGTTCGCTCACCAAGGACGCCTTCGCGATCGACTTCGGGCTCGACGAAGCCGCCCCATGAGCGAGGCGGCGGCGGCCGAGGTCGAGTCGTGGCGGGAGGCGATCGCTTCCCTTCCGTCGCCGCCGCGACGATTGATCGTGCTCGCCACCGTCGAGTCCACCATGGACGTGGCCCGGGCGGAGCCGGAGGGCACCGCGGTATTCGCGCTTCGGCAGCAGAAGGGTCGCGGGCGCCTCGGTCGTCGCTGGCTCGACGACGAGCCCCACGGCATTGCGCTGACTGCGGTGCTGCCCGCGGGAGACGCCAACATGGCGGCGCAACTCGGCCTCGCGGCCGCGGTGGGGATCGCGGATGCGGTTGAATCGCTGTTGCCGAGTTCGAGCCTCTCGGGCGCTCGAGCCGGCATCAAGTGGCCCAACGACGTCATGGTCGGGGGCCGCAAGGTGGCCGGCGTGCTGGTCGAGCGGGTCGAAGGCCGAGCGCTCGTCGGCATCGGCCTCAACGTCCTGCAGCGGACCTTCCCAACCGAACTCGCGGATCGGGCCACGAGCCTGCGCCTGGCGGCGGCCCCGGCCTATCCGCCTTGCCGCGCCGAGGCTGCGGCAGCGCTGTGGCGATGCGTGGCGGAGGCGTCTTCGCGTTCGAGGGAGGCGGTGTGTGCCGAGTGGCTTCGTCGGGACTGGCTCTCCGGTCGCCGGGCGGTTCTTCGTCATGGAAGCGACGTGCTTTCAGGAAGAGTCCTGGCGGTCGAGCCGCTCGAGGCGATCGAGATCGAGTTGGACTTGCCCGACGCGACGCGAACGACGCGACGCCTCGACGCGTCGCGAGTCGAGGTGATCGACGTCGATCGCGAGGAGTGGACTTCTCCGCCACCGCGGACCGATCTCTGAGGGTGAACTCGCTTCGAGCACGTGTCGATCGGCGCGCGGTCGCCAGACGGTGGGCGATTCGGATGCCCGTCGCCTGGCTCGGCACGGTCGCGATGGCGTTGGTCGTGATGCCCCTTCCCGGAGTCTCCGCCGCGCAGAGCCCCGCGGTCGAGCCGGAACTTCGCTATCGGGAGATGCGTCGCGCCATCGATCGGCCGGTCGATCAGGGCTTCGTCGATCGAAGTCCGATCGGCACCAGCCTCAAGCGACTGCCGAGCGATCTGTCGATCGGGCGCAGCTTCGATCGTCTGTATCAGGACTCGCTCGACCCGCAGCG
>JBMSXH010000147.1:0-6279 GCA_049425445.1 Phycisphaerales bacterium
CCTCGGCGGTGGCTGGAGCGTTGGACGGAATCTTCGGCCAGCACTACGAGATCCCCGAGAGCAGCCAATTGCCGGACTACTCAGGGCTCGTCCCGATCGCGAGCGAGATTTTGGCCCGAATCGAGATTCCAAGCACGGGCGGCGAGTTCGCCGGAAGCGGCCGCGCCGATCTGGTCGCCTCCGCCTTCACGGGCTGGCTCGAGGTTCCCGCGACCGCGATCTGGACGCTCCACACCGACTCCGACGACGGCTCGAAGCTGTGGATCGGCGACACCCTCGTCGTCGACAACGACGGGCTTCACGGCATGGTCGAGAAGAGCGGCGCCATCGCCCTCGAGGCGGGGCTGCACCCCGTCCGCATCGAGTTCTTCGAGAACTTCGGCGGGGCGGGCCTGATCGTGCGGTGGTCGGCGGCCGGGGTGTCCAAGGCGGTCGTTCCCGACGTCGCGTGGAGCCACGGGGGCGTGGTGGTCTCGCCCGATCTCGACGGGGACGGCTTCGTCGGCGGCAGCGACCTCGCGGCCATGCTCGCCTCCTGGGGCGACTGCGAGGGATGCCCCGCCGACCTCGACGGAGACGGCACGGTCGGCGGCGGAGATCTGGCGACCCTGCTCGCCGCCTGGCAGGTTCCCTGACGGGAAGCCGGGAGGGTCGACCGCCGATCGCGTTTCCTCACGACGACCCCCTTGAAATGGGGCGGGCTTTCGCTATCGTGGGCGATTCTTCACTCGAACCGTTCGCACGACCTCGAGCGTCACCGGCCGAGTCCGGTCCGTCCCCCGTCGACAAGGGGGCTCTCGAGGTGGGAGGTTCCCGATCATGGCCAAGCAGGTCACCAAGCAATTCAAGATCATGGCGCCCGGCGGCAAGGCGACGCCGGCGCCGCCCATCGGTCCGGCCCTCGGCGCCAACGGCGTCAACCCGGGCCAGTTCATCCAGCAGTTCAACGATCGCACCAAGGCCTTGAATGGCCGGGTGGTCGGCTGCGTGATCACGGTCTACAACGACCGCTCGTTCGAGTTCGAGATCAAGAGCTCGCCGGCCTCGGTGCTCATCCTCGACGCGATCAAGGTCGAGAAGGGCTCCGGGACGCCGAACGGCCCCAAGATCGGCAAGCTCTCGAAGGCGCAGCTCGAGGCGATCGCGAAGGAGAAGATGGAGGATCTGAACGCGGGCAGCCTCGAGGCCGCCATGCGGACGATCGCCGGCACCGCCCGCTCGATGGGCGTCGAGGTGGAGGCCTGATCATGCCCAAGCTCAGCAAGCGCCGACGCGCCAACGCCGCCATCGCCCCCGTCAACACCATGTCGCCCGAGGAGGCGGTTCCCGCCCTTCGCCGGTTCAAGGCCGCCAAGTTCGACGAGACCGTCAACGTGGTGGTGAATCTCGGCATCGATCCGAAGCAGGCCGACCAGGCGCTCCGCGGGTCGATCGCGATGCCCCACGGCATCGGCAAGAGCGTGCGGGTGGTCTGCTTCTGCAACAGCGACAAGATCGAGGCGGCCAAGGGCGCTGGCGCGGTGGAGGCCGGCAGCGACGACCTCGTCGCGAAGATCGAGGGCGGCTGGATGGACTTCGACGTCGCGGTCGCGAGCCCCGACATGATGCGCGTGGTGAGCAAGCTCGGAAAGGTGCTCGGTCCCAAGGGATTGATGCCGAGCCCCAAGGCCGGCACGGTCACCCCCGACGTGGTCGCGGCCGTCCGCGAGTATTCCGCCGGCAAGCAGGAGTACCGCAACGACGCGGGCGGCAACGTTCACTGCGTCCTGGGCAAGCTGAGCTTCCCCGACGACCACCTCGTCGCGAATCTGCGGCACTTCCTCGCCACGATCGAGCGGGTCAAGCCCTCCTCCGCGAAGGGCCTCTACGTCCGCAAGTGCGTGATCCACTCCACGATGGGTCCCGCCGTCCCCGTCAACGCCTGATCCTCAACGCCGAAAGCACGCCATGAGCAAGCCTGTCAAGGAAATGATCGTCAGCGAGTACCGACGCCGCTTCGGCGACCTCGGCGGCGCGGTCGTGGTCGAGGTCCGTGGGCTCGACGCCCTCGGCACCACTCGGCTCCGCGACGGACTTCGAGAGAAGTCGATCAGCGTCAGCATCGTCAAGAACACGTTGGCGCGGAAGGCCTTCAAGGGGACGCCCCTCGAGGTCCTCGATCCCGCGTTCAAGGGTTCCTCGGCGGTGGTGCACGGCGGCGCGAGCGTCGTCGAAGTCGCCCGCGAACTCGTCGAGCGTGCGAAGAAGATCAAGGAGCTCGAGCTCAAGGCCGCGTGCCTCGACGGCATCTTCTTCGATGGCGCCGACGGCGTGCAGCGTCTCAGCACCTTCCCGACCCGCGAGGAGGCCCAGGCCAAGGTCGTCACCCTGCTGCTCTCGCCGGGACGCAATCTCGCGGCCGCGGCCCTCGGCCCCGGCCGTCGCGTGCTGGGCGTCGTCAAGGAGATCCGGGAGCGCCTCGAACGGGGCGAGACGATCGCGGCGGCGGGCTGACCCTCGCCGTCCTCATAGAACCAACCATGGCTCCGACTGGCCCCCTCGGGGGTGAAAAGCCGCGAAGGCGCGGCTCCTCTCGGGACCGAATCGTTGTGATGGAGTGATACAGACCATGTCCGACACCAAGACCTTCAGCGCCACCATCACCGAGCTCGGCGACAAGATCGCCGCGCTCTCCCTCAAGGACGCCGTGGACCTCACGGATTACATGAAGGAGCAGTACGGGATCGAGCCCGCCGCGGGTGGCGCGGTGATGATGGCTGGCCCGGCGGCCGGCGGCGGCGGCGGCGAGGCCGCGGTCGAGCAGACCGAGTTCGACGTCATCCTCGAGAACGCCGGCGACAAGAAGATCGGCGTCATCAAGGTCGTCCGCGAGGCGACCGGCCTGGGCCTCAAGGAGGCGAAGGACCTCGTCGACGGCGCTCCCAAGCCGGTCAAGGAGAAGGTCTCCAAGGAGGATGCGGACAAGCTCAAGGCCGCCCTCGAGGAGGCCGGAGCGAAGGTCGCCATCAAGTGATCGATGCGTCGGCGCGGGGGGCGGGCCACCGCTCGCCCCCTGCCGCCGGCGATTCGGGACGCCGACGAAGGGGAGCGGCGCCCGGCGGCATTTTGACAGCAAGATCGGTGCCAGTTCTTGCTCCGAGGCTTGCCTTGGGGAAGATGACTCGATACGTTACAGGGCTTGGCGGGCGGCTCACCCTTGACCATTCGTTCGAACTGAGGATGCGACGGCAAACCGGCAGCCGGAAGGCGGTCGGTCGACGTTCGCATCAAGGAAAACCGAGACGATGACCACTCCGAACTCCGCGCGGACCCCGAGGAACTTCGCGAAGCGTGGCGACGCCGTCCCCGTGCCAGATCTGGTGCGGGTGCAGCAGGCGGCCTACCGGCGCTTCCTCCAGATGGATCGATCCCGCGACGAGCGTGATCCGAACCTCGGTCTCGAGAGCCTGCTCCGCGAGGTCTTCCCGATCGACAGCTACGACGGGAAGATGAACCTGGAGTATCTGCACTACACCCTCGAGGAGGCGCGTTACACGCCCGACGAGTGCCGCGAACTCCGGCTGACCTACGGCATGCCCTTCCGCGTCGCGGTTCGACTGCGCCGCGAAGGCACCACCGACATCATGACCGAGGACATCTACCTCGGCGAGGTTCCCATCATGATGGGCGGCGGCGAGTTCATCGTGAACGGCGCCGAGCGGGTGATCGTGAGCCAGCTCCACCGCTCGCCGGGCGTCGACTTCTCGATCGCCTCGAGTTTCGGAGACCGACCGCTGCACTCCGCCCGAATCATTCCGGAGCGTGGCAGTTGGATCGAGCTCGAGGTCGACAAGAAGGACCGCCTGATGATGCGGATCGACCAGTCGACCAAGCTCGCGGCGACGACGTTCCTGCGGGCCCTCGACGAGTCGTTCAGCTCCACCGATCGGCTTCTCGAGCTCTTCTACGAGGTCGAGGACGTTCGCGTCGAGAAGCTTCGCCCCGAGCACTACTCGGCCGAGCTGATCGTCGACAGCGACACCGGCGAGGAGCTCTGCCGTCCGGGCGCCATGATCGGCGACGCCCTCGAGGCGATCGTCGCCGCGGATCTCGGAACGGTGCGGGCGATCGCGGATCCGGGCGATCCGCTCATCCTCAACTCGATCGCCGAGGAGAAGCTCGACTTCCTCGCGGAGGTCACCGAGTACGACGCGGCGCTGCTCAAGATCTACGGCAAGCTGCGTCCCGGCAATCCGCCGCAGGTCGACAAGGCGCGGGCGCTCTTCAAGGAGAAGTTCTTCGACGAGAACCGCTACAAGCTCGGTCGCGTGGGCCGCTTCCGCATCAACCGGAAGTTCGAGCAGACCGACAGCTACGAGCACTGCCCCGAGTCGGTGATGCATCTCCGCGCCGAGGACTTCCTCGCGGTGATCCGCTACATCCTCGACCTGCGGGCGAAGCGCAACAAGGCGCACGTCGACGACATCGACCACCTCGGCAACCGCCGGCTGCGGACGCTCGACGAGCTCGCGGTCGAGGAGATGCGCAAGGGCTTCCTGAAGCTCAAGCGCACCGTCCAGGAGAAGATGTCCATCAAGGCGCCGGAGGAGCTCGCCAAGATCTCCGACCTCGTCAACAGCAAGAGCATCTCGAGCGCGATCGACTTCTTCTTCGGCCGCAGCGAGCTGTCGCAGGTCGTCGACCAGACCAACCCGCTTTCGATGCTCGTCCACGAGCGACGGCTCTCGGCCCTCGGGCCCGGCGGCCTGAACCGCAAGCGCGCGGGCTTCGATGTCCGCGACGTGCACATCTCCCACTACGGCCGGATCTGTCCGATCGAGACGCCTGAAGGCACCAACATCGGCCTCATCGCGTCGCTCGGCATCTACTCGGAGATCGACGACTACGGCTTCCTGCTGACCCCCTACCGGGAGGTCAAGCAGGGCAAGGCGACCGGCGGCGTGATCGCCCTTCGCGCCGATCAGGAACTGCAGGCGGTGCTCGCCACCTCCGACGTCCTCGATCAGAGCGGCAAGATCCGCGAGAACCAGGTGCTTGCCCGCGTCAGCGGCGACCTCGCCCAGGTCCCCGCCGGTCAGGTCGAGTTCATCGACATCTCGCCGAAGCAGATCGTGGGCGTGTCGGCGTCCCTCATCCCCTTCCTCGAGCACGACGACGCCAACCGCGCCCTCATGGGTTCGAACATGCAGCGTCAGGCGGTGCCGCTGATCAAGGTCGATCCGCCGCTCGTCGCGACCGGCATGGAGCGGGTGGTCGGCTCCTCATCGGGCATGATCGTCCGCGCGAAGCGTGGCGGCGTGGTGACCTTCGTCGACAGTCAGCGGATCATCATCGACAACGCCGACGAGTACGAGCTTCGCAAGTTCGTCGGACTCAACGAGCCGACCTGCCAGAACCAGAAGCCGATCGTCTCTCTGCATCAGAAGGTGACGGCCGGCCAGATCCTCGCCGATGGCGCCAGCACGCGTCAGGGCGAGCTCGCGCTCGGCAAGAACGCCCTCGTCGCCTTCAACACCTTCGACGGCTACAACTTCGAGGACGCGATCGTCATCAACGAGAAGCTCGTGAAGGACGACGTCTTCACGTCGATCCACATCGAGAACTTCGACGTCGAGATCCGCGAGACCAAGCTCGGCCGCGAGGAGTTCACCCGCGACATTCCGAACGTGAGCGAGCGGATGCTCCGCAACCTCGACGACCACGGAGTGATCCGGGTCGGCGCCCGCGTCGGCCCCGGCGACATCCTCGTCGGCAAGGTGAGCCCCAAGAGCAAGTCCGAGCTGAGCCCCGAGGAGAAGCTGCTCCACGCGATCTTCGGACGCGCCGGCGAGGACGTGAAGAACGATTCGCTCGAGGTGCCGGCCGGCACCGAGGGCATCGTGGTCGCGACCCGTCGCTTCAGCCGGCGGATGCACCTCACCGACGAGCAGAAGAAGGCCATCAAGAAGGAGCAGGACGCCTACGAGTCCGAGATGGACCAGAAGCGGATCGCCCTCTTCCGTCAGATGGTGGCGGCGATCAACGAGGCGATCGGGACCGACATGGTCGACCCGTCCTCCCGCCAGAAGGTCGGCGCCAGCGACATCCCCGAGGTCATCATCGAGCAGATCGAGAACTTCTCCGAGAAGTGGATCAAGGGCTCGAAGGAGGCCCGCGAGCAGGCCGAGACGCTGCGTGGCCAGTTCTGGCCGCGAATCCAGGCGATCGAGCACGAGAAGCAGCGCAAGGCCGCGCACATGAAGCGGGGCGACGAACTGCCTTCGGGCGTGCTCGAGATGG
>JBMSXH010000148.1:0-6254 GCA_049425445.1 Phycisphaerales bacterium
ACGAGCTCTCCGAGGACGACAAGCTCACCGTCAGCCGCGCCCGCAAGCTCGAGCGCTTCCTCAGCCAGCCGTTCTTCGTCGCGGAGGTCTTCACCGGCTTCCCCGGCGTGACGACCTCGCTCGAGGACACCATCGACAGCTTCGAGCGGGTGTGCAACGGCGAAGGCGACGATCTCCCCGAGAGTGCCTTCATGTACGTCGGCACCCTCGACGACGCGAAGGCGAAGGCCGCCAAGATGGCGATGGCCTGAGCCTCGCCGTTCCATCGCGATGCGAACTCACCGAGGCGGGCCGGTCATCCGGTCCGCCTCGCTTGTTGAATCCTCGCGGACGGCCGGTCGGGTCGATGCGTCGCCGTTCGAGCGGCGACCCGATCAGGGATTCGGCGTTCGAGGCAGCACCACCTCGGTCACGCGTCCCTCCGCGTCGAAGCTCACCGCGAGCACGCGATCGGGCACGGTATCGGGGAACATCGCGCCGGTCGCGAGCGTGCTCAGGTTGTCGTTCCACTGCCAACGCGCGAAGGCGGGCCGATCCCCCCACGCGGGCACCTCGACCTTGGAGGACGGTTCCCCGAGCAGTTCGACCACCTCCTCCCGACTCATGCCGGTGGAGATCAGCCCCTCGTTCTCACGCCACTTCGAGGCGCACGCCGCAAGCGTCGTCGCGATCGCGACGACCAGAACACCGCGAATCACCGCACGTACCGCTGACGCAGCCGCTACTCGGCCGCGCACGCGAGTCGCCAAGGCTGCATTCGAATCGTCACCGCGTCGCATCGCTCACTCGCCGAACTTGATGCCCTGCGCCAGCGGCAGGTCGGTGCCGTAGTTGATCGTGCAGGTCTGCCGACGCATGTAGGCCTTCCACGAATCGGATCCGCTCTCGCGGCCGCCGCCGGTGTCCTTCTCGCCGCCGAACGCTCCGCCGATCTCCGCCCCGCTCGTGCCGATGTTGACGTTGGCGATGCCGCAGTCGCTGCCGTCGGGTGAGAGGAACCGCTCGGCGCTCCGCACCGAGTCGGTGAAGATCGCGCTCGAGAGTCCCTGGTCGACGCCGTTCTGCAGTTCGATCGCCGCGGCGAGATCGGGCACGCCGAACACGTAGAGGATCGGGGCGAAGGTCTCCTCCTTCGTGATCGAAGGCACCGCGCCCTTGGGCACCCGCACGATCGTGGGCTCGACGAAGTGGCCGGGACGCGCCTTCATCCGCTCGAGGCCTTCGAGCCCGCCGCAGAGGATCTCGCAGCCTTCCTCCTTCGCCTTGGCGATCGCCGCCCCCATCTGCTCGACGGCCTCCCGGCGGCAGAGCGGCCCCATGAGCGTGCCCGCGGCGAGCGGATCGCCGATCGGAACCGTGCGGTAGGCCTTGACCAACCGCTCGACCAGCCCGTCCACGATCGACTCGTGAACGAGCAGCCGACGCGTCGTGGTGCAGCGCTGCCCCGCGGTGCCGACCGCGCCGAAGAGCACCGCCCGGGTCACCAGTTCCAGATCGGCATCCGGCATCACGATGATCGCGTTGTTGCCGCCGAGTTCGAGCAGGCAGCGTCCGAGCCGCGCGGCCACGACCTCGCCGACGCGACGCCCCATCCGGCACGATCCGGTCGCGCTGATGAGCGGGAGCCGTCGGTCGGCGATCATCCGCTCGCCGACCTCCTGATCGCTGCCGATCACGAGTCCGAAGAGATCCGCAGGATCGAGCCCCGCGGGGCGGAAGAGATCCTGCTCGCGCATGAGATCCTCGGCGATGCGGGTCATCGCCACCGCGCAGAGCGGCGTCAGCAGGCTCGGCTTCCACACCATCGCGTCGCCACAGACCGCGGCGAGCATCGCGTTCCACGCCCAGACCGCGACCGGGAAGTTGAAGGCGGTGATGATGCCGATCGTCCCGATGGGGTGCCACTGCTCGAACATGCGGTGGTCGGGCCGCTCGCTCGGCATGGTCGGACCCGCGAGTTGCCGCGACAGGCCGACCGCGAAGTCGGCGATGTCGATGCACTCCTGCACCTCGCCGATGCCCTCCGGCCGGATCTTGCCCATCTCGAGCGAGACGAGTTCCCCGAGCGGCTCGCACTTCGCGCGGAAGGCCTCGCCGAGGCGGCGCACGATCTCGCCCCGCTTCGGCGCGGGGAGACGTCGCCAGTGCTTCTGGATCTCCACCGCCTTGACGACCGCCGCTTCATACTGCGACGCGTCCATGAGCCGCACCGCGGCGATCGGTTCGCCGGTCGCTGGGTTCTCGGAGGTCGTCGATCCCGGCGTGCCCGGTGCCACGACGCGAGGATCGCGATCGAGTCCGAGGCTTGCGAGAATCGAGGCGGCGCGAGCGGCGGGAGCGGCGGTGGTCATGACGCGGGCGTTCCTTCGGGGGTCGTTCGAGCGCTCATCGGGACCGAGCCGGTCGGTGCGAAGGCACTTGGCTCGGGGGAAGCCCCGACGATAGTCGCTCGCCATCGGAGAGGCGAGAACCGGACCGGTATGATCGCGCGTCGACCCGACGGAGGCCCCTGCTCGATGCCGCTCGACCGAAACCAGCTCGCCCGGATCGCCGCCCGCGAACTCCGCGACGGCTTCTACGTGAACCTCGGGATCGGCATCCCGACGCTCGTCGCCAATCACGTGCCCGCGGGCATGACCGTCTGGCTGCAGTCGGAGAACGGCCTGCTCGGCATGGGGCCGTTCCCGACCGACGCGGCGGTCGACGCCGATCTCATCAACGCCGGCAAGCAGACGGTGACGGGCGTCTCCGGCCACAGCTTCTTCAGCTCGTCCGACAGCTTCGGCATGATCCGGGGCGGACACATCGACCTCGCGATCCTCGGAGCGATGGAGGTCTCGCAGGAGGGCGACCTCGCCAACTGGATGATCCCGGGCAAGATGATCAAGGGGATGGGCGGCGCGATGGACCTCGTCGCCGGCGTCCGCCGGTGCGTCGTGGTGATGGAGCACTGCAACAAGAAGGGCGAGTCGAAGATCCTCCCCCGCTGCACCCTGCCGCTGACGGGCCTCCGCTGCATCGATCTCGTCATCACCGATCTCTGCGTGCTCGAGATGGACCGCGAGCAGCGACGCTTCGTGCTGAAGGAGCGGGCGCCGGACGTGTCGGTGGACGAGATCGTGGCCAGGACCGCCGCCGAGATCGAGGTGCCGCGAGAGGTTCCGGTGATGGCGGGGATCTGAGGAGAAGAGGAGAAGAGGAGAAGAGGAGAGGAGGAGAGGAGGAGACGGAAGCTTCGGGGGCGAGTCGACTCCGCACGTGAAAACGCCCGGCGTGCGCCGGGCGTTCGGGGGTCCTGAGAGCATCCGGCTCGGTCACTCGACGATGTAGACGCCGTCGAGGGCCTTCTTGATCCGCTCCTGCATGTCCATCAGGTGGCTGCGGGTGTAGGCGTCGAGGCCGTTCTTCTTCGAGCCCTTCAGCAGCGTCTCGAGCTGCTTGTTGAGATCGACGAGCTCCATCAGCGCGAGCTGGCGGATCGGGCGGGCGACATTCGCCTTGCCGGTCGCGATCTTGATCAGCCGATCGCAGAGATCGGCCTGCAGATTGCGGCGGAAGGTCGAGATGAACGGGTTCCGCTCGGTGTACTCGCCATCGAGCCGATCGGCATCGAGTTCCGCGTAGACCTGCGTGGTCACCGTGTCGAAGACCTCCGGCAGCGTGAGCGCGTCCTGATCGGCCGCGAGCCGCAGCTCGTTGTCGTAGACGCGTCCGAGGGTGCTCGGATTCATGATCAGGGTGAGGGCCAGGTTCTGCACCGCCGCCACGGCGTCGACGATCGCCCAGGCGGAGTCCGCGCGGGCCGAACGATCGCTGAACCACTTCTCGACGGTGAGCTTGTTCACGAGTTCGGGGGTGAGGCCGTAGGCCTCGTCCACGAAGGCGTTCGCCATCACGAAGCCGAGGGCCTCGCGCTGCTTCTCGACCGCGACGGGCACGAGCGGATCACCGGTGTTGGGATCGCCCTTCTTGACGCGATTGACGTGGGTGCCACCGACCCAGGAGGCGGCGATGTCGATCATCTGCCGCTGTTCGCCGAGGGTCTTGAGGTAGCCACGCCGCGCCTTGGACCAGCTCTCGCCGTCCTTGACGTACGCGTCGAGCAGGCGGGCCCGCTGGGCCTGCACCATGAGCATCTGATTCTCCGCCCAGCGCAGCGGATCCTTGCCGAAGTCGTAGCGACGGCCGAGCGGATCGGGGCCGCTGGTGTCCTCGTCGGTGAGGTACGCGTGCTCGGGCTCGCCGACGCGGACGAGGACCTTCTTCGGGTCGTCGAAGGTGTACCCGTACTCGATCGCCCACATGTCGTAGGGGCCGATCGTGGTCATCGTGTAGGCGCCCTGCGAGAGATCGGGGTCGTAGTTGAAGTTCGTCCCGATGTAGTCCATCACCGAGGCGGCGAAGGGCTTGCCCTTCATCTCCTCGCTGTTGATCTCCTCGAAGTCGTAGAGGGCCGAGGCCTTGAAGTTGTGCCGCAGGCCGAGGGTGTGGCCCACCTCGTGGGCGACGAGGTGCTCGAGCTGCGGGCCGACGAAGCTCTCCGGGATGCCGTCGAGCAGCTGTCCCTCGCCCTCGGCCCCGTCGAGCAGGCCGAGCATGTCGAAGTGCAGGCTCGCGAAGGCCATGCCGCGGGCCATGCCGTGCGCCGCGAGGCAGTGCGAGCACTCCTTGCCGACCCACTGCTGGATCTGCTGGAGGTTCTCGTCGCCGGCGAGGATCGGATCCTTGCGGCTGTCGGCCGGATCGGGATCGCCGGCGATGCGGCGAGACTCGCGTTCCGCGAGCACCGCGGCACGCTGCGAGGGCGGCACCAGCTGCACGCGGGGATCCCACTCCGGATGCGCCTCGAGCCAGGCGAGGCTTTCGGGAGTCAGGCTCATCGCCGACTCCATCGGTCGGTCGTCGTACCAGTTGTAGAACGCGCGGATCCAGCCGTCGGTGAGGACGATGTCCGCGTCGAGGATCTGCCCGGTGAGCGGATGCGCCCGGCTCGGCCCGATCGCGGTCGCGACGTCGTTGTTGAGCCAGCGGACGAAGTTGTAGCGGACGTCCTCCGGATCCTTGTCCATGTGGGCGCCGGTCATCTCGTCCTGCTGGTAGACGACGATCGCCTCGTCGATGCCGATCTTGCGGAACGCCTCGTTCCACTGCAGCACGCCGTCGCGCACGAAGCGGCGGTACCGCACCGGCACGGTGTGCTCGATGTAGAAGACGATCGGCTCCTTCGCCGGGCTCAGGCTGAGCTTGGGATCGCGCTTCTGGAGATCCCACCGGTTGATGTAGCGGGTCCAGTTGGTGTCGGTGCCGTAGCGGCCGAGGTCGCGGTAGTCGGTGGTGAAGTAGCCCACGCGATCGTCCGCCTCGCGGGGCTTGTAGCCGCCGCCGTCGGGCACGAGGCTGATCGAGTAGTGCAGCGTCTTGAAGTTGCCGCCCGGATCGGGCGCCTCGACGGCGACCTCGATGTTCTGCGGGAAGGCCTTGGTCTTGGTGAACTTCGCGAGCCGACCGTTGAGCGGCACGCCCGCGAGCTTCTGCGAGTTGCCGACGAGCAGCTGATCGAGGTCGATCACCGGCTGGCCGTTCGGGCCGCGGCTGACGACCGGCATCTCGAGCACCACGGTGTCGGTGAAGATCCGGCCGACCGAGTCGCGCGACACCTGCTCGCCGGTCGAACGGATGTCGAGCTGCGGCTCGACGAGGGCGATGCGGTCTCCGTAGTCCTTCCACTCGACGTAGCGAGCCGGCCCCTGCAGGCCGGAGAAGATCACGCCGCCGGCGGGCGTCACCGCGAAGAAGTACTTCTGACGCTGCCAGTTCCGCGGCAACTCCGCGAGCAGCTGCTGCTCCTTCTCGTTGAACCAGACGCCGTAGAGCGAGTTCCCGTCCTGCGTGCTCTGGATCTGCTTGTAGCCCTTCGAGACATCCTCGAACTTCGGGAGCTCGCGCCCTTGGGCGAGGGCAAGCGACGCGGGGATCACCGTCCCGGCAAGGGCGGCGATCAGGAGACTTCTGGGATTCGCTGGCATCGAGGTGGATCCTTCCAAGGGCGGCTCGGCCGCCGGGGTGCTGACGGCGATTCAACCGCTGTGGGGTTCGGGGGGTTGCGTTCTCAGGCCACGTTCTTCCGCGACGACGACCGATCCCGTCGATCGGCCCGCCTCGGGCTTCAAAGGAACTCGACGATCGGCATCGGGTGCAGGTTCGGTTGCATTGGCAAGCGAGTTTCGTTTCCGGACCTCCGCACGCCACGTTCG
>JBMSXH010000149.1:0-6229 GCA_049425445.1 Phycisphaerales bacterium
GCGAGCAGCGCCCACTTCGCGCTGGCCGATCCGAGGAAGAGGTTGAGGAACGCGGTGAGGCCGACCACCCCGACGAGGAGCGGCATCGGGCCGAGCCCGAACGACCGCAGCCAGTCGACGCCGGCGACCGCGAGCAGGGTCCCGAGATTCGACTCGCGGAACCACGCGACGAACTGCCCCGCGAAGAACGCGAGCACGATGTAGGTGCCCATCGAACTCATGCTCTGGCCAAGCAGCTTCGCGACGTCGCGATCGGAGCGGATCGTTCCGGCGCCGATCCCGTAGCACGCCCCCGGCACGAGGAAGACGAGGAAGATGAGCGGCACGATCACATCGGCCCAGACCGGCACCGGCGGACGGCCCGCGACCTTCTCGTACGCCCCGTGCAGCGGCGCGCCGGGCACCGCGATCAGCAGCGCGAGCCCCACCGCCGCGACGAGGAACCCGATCGCCGCGAAGGCGAGGCCGCGTCGCTCGGCGCGGTCGATCCCCGATTCGCGAGTCGAACCCGCCTCGCCGGAGGATGCGGCCCCCGCCGCGATCTGGGAACGGATCTCCTCCGGTCCGAAGCGAGGCTCGACGATCCACGCCGTCACCGCCCATCCGAGCAGGGTGATGAGGACGGTCGAACCGACCATGAACCACCAGTTGCAGTCGACGCGGACGTACGCCTCCGGATCCATCAGCTGCGCCGATTCCTGCGTGAGCCCCTGAAGCAGCGGATCGAGGCTCGTCACCACGAGGTTCGCGCTGAAGCCGCCGGAGACTCCCACGAACACCGCCGCGAGTCCGGCGAGCGGCGCTCGGCCCATGCGGGCGAAGATCGCCGCGGCGAGCGGCGGCAGCACCACGTAGCCCGCGTCCGCCGCGAGGCTCGACAGCACGCCCACCAGGACGAGCGAGGGCGTCACCAGCGATCGCGGCGTGATCGTCACCAGCCCGCGCAGCAGCACCGCGATGAGGCCGCTCCGTTCCGCCACCCCGATCCCGAGCATCGCCACGAGCACCACCCCGAGCGGATGGAAGGAGGTGAAGTTCTCGACCATGTGGGTGAACACCCATCGCAGCCCGTCGCTGGTGAGCAGGCTCTTCGCCTCGATCGAGACGCCGGGCTTGGTCGGATGCGGCTCGGACCATCCGAGATTCGCCGCGAGGGCCGAGATCCCCAGCACCAGCAGCGCACCGCCGGCGAAGAGCGTCACCGGATCGGGCAGGCGGTTGCCGGCCCGCTCCACCCACGCCAGGAAACGGGCCGCGAGGCCCTGGTCCGGACTCGTCATGCGGAGTGCTCCTCGGTGCGGACGATGCGTCTGAATCGCATCGCGGCACGATCCTTCTGGACGCCCGGGAATGGCAGGACCTCGTTGTGCATCACGCAGTAGACCCCGGGCGGCAGGATCCGCGCGGCAAGCAGCGCCTCGGTCAGATTCTGGATCGCGTCGGTTCGGCGCAGCTCGTAGGGACGCATCGCCCCGGTCAGCACCACCGGGCCTCGCAGTTCGCCATGCGCCGACAGCCGCGCGAGGATCGCCTCGCCGCTGACCGCGAGCCGATCGGTGCCGTGCACCACCAGCACCGCCTCGTGGGAGCGAAGCGCCTCTTCCGCGGTCGCCGCGATCGCCTCGTGGTCCTCCGGCGTCATCTCGAGGCTGTCCTTGTTCATGAGCGGGATGCGCTCGATCTCGAGATCGCGAAGTTCGAGCGACGCGAGCATCACGTCGAGCACGCTCAACCGTTCCCCGATCGCGTTCGCAAGCACTCCTCCGAACTCGTCGTAGGTCTTCTCGATGGTGCCGCCGGTCGAGACGATGGCGAGGCGGCGCCGCAGAGGCAGGGAGTTGCTCATGGAACGGGGACCTCGAGGCTGATCGGGGGCAGGCAGTGTCGATCGGTGCAGGGCTGCACGCGCACGGAGATCCGGCACACCGGCGGCGCGTGGGCCGACCGTCGAAGACGCAGCGGGATCTCGACCTCGCGGGCGTGGACGCGCAGTCGTTCGCGGTAGAGCTCGCCGTCTGGATAGCTCGCCTCCACGGCGAAGCCTTCGCTGACCGAACCGATGGCGAGTCCGACGAGACCGTCCTCGCCGGGATCGTGCGCGTTGATGTGGTGCGGCGAGTCGATCTGAAGACGCAAGGTCGCCTCGGCTCGTCCATCCGGGCCGAACGTCGGCACCGCGGGATGAAGGCTCGCCTGCACGGGAAGTTTCGGCGGAGCCGACGACGGCGCCAGGCGATCGGGGGCGATCCGCGCGAGCCGAGCCGCACCGATCGTGCCGAGCGCCGCGCCCACGGGATTGGAGGCGATCGTCGCGCCTCCGCGGACGAGCGCCGCAGCGGCGCGATCGAGATGGAGGCCGTTTCGCGTCCGCGCGGCGAGTTCGAGTTCGACGAGGATCATCGTGCCCGCGCCCGACGGCACGGCGCCATCGTCGAGCCGCTTCGCCCGCACGAACAGATCCGACTTCCCGGCCTCGGTGTCGAACCAGCCTCCGGATGGGTCGCCGAAGCGAGCCGATGCGATCTCCGCGAGCCGCACCGCCGCGGCGAGCATGCGTCGAGACTCCTCCGGCTCGCGAGTCTCGAGCACGCTCGCGAGATCGAGCAGCCCCTCCGCCAGGAGCGCGTGATCCTCGAGGAGGCCCGGGATGCCGTCGGGCGTGCGAAGCAGACGGCGGCCGTCGTCGATCAGCAGCGCCGAGAGCAGCGATCGCGCGGCCTCGATCGCCGCGTCCACGAAGCGGTCCCCCTGCTCGCCGAGCGCCTCGCCGCCTCGGGCGAGTCCGCCGATCGCGAGCCCGTTCCAGCCTGCCAGCACCTTGTCGTCCCGCGCCGGCTGCAGTCGACGGTCTCGCGCCGCGAGCAGCGCCGATTCCGCCCGGTCCTGGCGATCGAAGAAGTCGTCGATCGAGACTCCGCAACGGTCGGCGAGCTTCGCGGGCGTTTCCGCGAGCCGCAGCACCCACGACGGCGGCTCGTCGGGATGGTGCGGATCGCGGAAGTTGGCTTCACCCGCAAGCCCATAGGTCTCGAGCGTCCAGTCGACGAGCTCGCCGAGCCCCGCCTCGGACAGTGCCGCGCGGACCTCCTCGGGCGTCCACAGGTAGCTTCGTCCCTCGCGGGCCTCGGTCTCGGCATCGAGAGCCGCGGCGAAGCCTTGCCCGATGTGCATCTCGCGAAGCATCCATTCGAGCGTGCGACGAAGCGTCCGGGCGAGCAACGCGTCGGGACGGCGCCGCAGGCTCGCCGCGAGCGCCTTCGCGAGCTGCCCGTTGTCGTAGAGCATCTTCTCGAAGTGGGGAACGGTCCACGTCGCATCGACCGCGTACCGATGGAAGCCGCCGCCTGCATGGTCGAAGATGCCGCCGAGCGCCATCGCCTCGAGCGCCCGATCGATCGCCGAGGCGAGCGCCGGCCGCGACGACGAGGCCTCCTCGAGCAGCCGAAGATAGACCGGCTGCGGGAACTTCGGCGCGCCGCCAAATCCGCCGTGGATTCGATCCTCGAAGGAGCGCAGCGCGTCGGCGGCCTGATCGAGCATCCCGGGATCGAGGCTCGGCGCTTCCGCGGCGACCGATTCGAGTTCCTCCGAGACGAGGTCTCCGAGATGCGTGCTCTGCCCCACCACCTCGCCGCGTCGGTTGACCCACGCCTCGGCGAGCGCGGCGAGCACCTGCGTGAAACTGGCCCGGCCGAACGCGGGCGTCGGCGGGAAGTAGGTCCCGACGAAGAAGGGCTTCAACGATCGCGGCTCGAGGAATGCCGAGAGCGGCCATCCGCCGCTCGGTCTTCCTTCCGTGAGCCGCGTGAACGCCTGGCAGGCGGTCATGTAGATCTCGTCGACATCCGGCCGCTCCTCGCGGTCGACCTTCACGTTGACGAAGGCGGCGTTCATGAGCGACGCGGTGGCGGAACTCTCGAAGCTCTCCCTCGCCATCACGTGGCACCAGTAGCAGGCGCTGTAGCCGAGCGAGAGGAAGATCGGGACGGCGCGGCGCCGCGCCTCCTCGATCGCCGCGTCGCCCCACGGCCACCAGTCCACCGGATTGCCAGCATGCTGGCGCAGGTACGGGCTGCCGCACGAGGCGAGGCGCGAGCCCGAGCGATCGGCGGCGGTTCGTCCGTGAGCCATGGGGCGGAGGGTATCCACCGGCGGAAGTGATTCTGCAAGGCGCTCCGAGCCGATCGACGAGGATCTCGGTCGCAGGCGTGCGGCCATCCGCTCCGGGAGAGCCGTCATGCACGATTCCGCGATGCTCGCGACAGTTCCAGGTTCGCTGCTGTCATCGAAGCAAGTCGAGCAGGCGACCGAACTGCTCGGCGGACTGCCGCCGCTCGATCCGACGTCGCTGGCCGACGCCTTCCGTGAACTGCCGCTCGTCGGTCTCGTGCCCGCCGTGGTCGCGTTGCTGACGGGGCTCCTGCTGTGGTGGCACGGCGAACGGTTCCTGCGGTTCGCGCTGATGGTGCTCGGCATCGTGGTGGGCGTGCCGGTTGGACTGGCGCTCGGAGCGGCCTTCGCGCCAACACTGCCGCCACTCGCGGCGGCGATCGTGGGTGCGGTGGCACTCGTGATCCTCGCGGCGATCGGCCTCAAGTTCGCGGTGGCGGGCGGACTTGCCTTCCTGCTGGGGATTGCCTCGGTGCTTGGGACGATCCTGGCGATCGAGCGAGGGCTGGTGAAGCTCGACGATCCCCCAGCCGACGCCCCACAGGCCCAGCGCAGTGATCGGTTCCCGAGCCAGGGCATCATGTTGGCTCGCTGGCAGGCCGACTCCGATTCGTCGGACGCGACCGCGGGCGGGGGCGACGCCGAGTCGACCGGACCGCTGGATCACCTTCGTGCCAGCATGACGAAGGCGCAGGAATGGACCCAGGAGCGGTGGGATCGCCTTCCTCCTCAGGGACGCACCCTCGCGGCGGCGGCGGGCCTCGTCGGCGCGGTGATCGGTTTCGGGATCGGACTCGTCTTCCGCCGAGGGGCGATGCGGCTGGTGACCGCCCTGCTCGGCTCGATGCTGATTCTGGCCGGGGCGACCGCGATCCTCGGCCGGTCGATGCCCGACTGGACCGCAGCGTCCCTACCCGGCGGACCGTGGCTGGCGATGTGGGGGGCTCTGGCGGTGACCGGCGGAATCCTGCAGGCCAAGCGATCCAGGAAGAAGGCCTCGGACGAGGAGTGACGATCGCCACCCCGGGGGCGATCGTGAATGCCAAGCACCGCGGCATGCCGATGACGTTTCCTGACGAGAGACCCGGCGGGTCCGAGGTGGCCCCGCTCTCCCGATGCCCCTGCGAGCATTCCGATGCCGACCCTGTCGCTGCTTGCCCAAACCGACGGCTCCCTCGAGGCGTCGGAGATCCTCGAGCAGGCCGATCTTCTCAGCCGGCCCGACGAGTTGCTGACGCGACTCCTCGACATGCACGCGATCGTGGGCGTGCTGGTGATGGTGATCGGCGCCGTCTGCATCCTGCAGGGCTACCGATGGCACCGATGGATCGTCGTGCTGCTGGCCCTGATGCTCGGCCTGGGAATCGGTCACCTGCTGAGCCCCTCGATCGGGAAGTCGAGCGTGGTGGCGATCGCGATGGGCCTGCTCTTCGCCGCGATCGCGTCGCCGATGATGAAGGTGACGGTCGCGATCTTCGCCGGTCTCGCCGGCGCGTTCCTCGGCGCGAACGTCTGGTCGATCGTGCAGGGACCGGATGCCGGCAATCCATGGCCCGGCGCCGCGATGGGCTTCATCCTGCTCGCGATGTCGAGCTTCCTGATCACCAGGATCTCGATCATCCTCTTCACCTCGCTCGGTGGTGCGGCGATGCTCGTGCTCGGCGGCCTCGCCTGTCTGCTGCACATCCCGCAGGTGAAGGAGCCCGTCGAACTGCACCTCGAATCGCATCAGCTGATCGTGCCTCTTCTTGTCGGCGTCGCAGCGGTGGTGGGCTTCGTGCTGCAGGAGAACTGGACCCGCGGCGGCGGCGAGGCGGAGGAAGCGTGACCGAGGCGGTGCGTCGATGACGGTGCTCGCCCTCGTCTCGGATCTCTTCTTCGGATCGAAGGTCGCCGCCACGGCGCGAGCCCACGGGATCGACTACCGCGGCGCCCGCTCGTGCGAGGCGATGCGCAATCCCGAACTGACACCGTCGCTGGTGATCGTCGATCTGGAGGCGGAGTTGCCCGACGGCGACGCGGTCGACACCGTCTCGGATGCCCTGCGTCGCGAACCTCG
>JBMSXH010000150.1:0-6226 GCA_049425445.1 Phycisphaerales bacterium
CAGCGTGCGCTGTGCCATGGCCTCGGCGGAGAACTCCGCCAGCACGCGATGGCGCGCGCTCTCCCCCCGCTCCCGCATCCGATCCGGACTCGCCAGCGCTTCGAGCATCGTGTCGCGCAGGCTCGCGACATCACCGGCTCTCGCCACCAGGCCATCCTGGCCCGGACGCACCACCTCGAGGATTCCGCTCGCGTCGGTGGTGACGATGGGCAGCCCAACCCGCATCGCTTCGAGCAGCGCGAAGGGCGACCCTTCGTAGAGCGTCGGGAACACGAAGAGGTCGGCGGCGATCGCGAGCGCCTCGGTGTCTTCGCGATGGCCGAGCAGGCGAATCCGGCCATCGAGTCCTCGCCGCGCGATCTCGCGCTCGAGGCCCGCCCGATCCGGACCATCTCCGGCGAGGGCGACGACGCAGTCCGGATGCGCCTCGAGCACCGGCGGCATCGCCTCGATCAGGATGGAGTGGCCCTTCTGTGGCGCGAGCCTCGCCGTCGTCAGCAGCAGGCGTTGATCCTCACGCAGTCCAAGCGACCCTCGGAGTTCGCGGCGCACCGCCTCGCGAGCGTCCGCCCGAATCTCGGGAGGACCGATGCCGTTGTGGACCAGATCGATCTCGTCTCGATCGAGCCCGAACATCGATCGGAGGATTCGTCGGTTCTGCTCCGACACCGCGATCGCCCGTCCGTGCGTGGTGAGCAGTTCCCTCGTCGCCGCCGATCGCCACGACGGAAGGCTCTGGTACTTCGCCACCTGATAGACCACCACCGCCGGCACGCCGAGATCGCGGCAGGCCTGCATGATCCCGAGGCCGTAGGTCATGTAGGGCAGGACCACGAGCACCCGGTCCGGCCGGATCGACTCGAGGATCGATCGCGTGCGTCCCGCGAAGCGACCGGTCATGCGCCGATACGTCCACGAGCGCCACGGCGACTCGACCAGCTCGCAGACGTGGTGCGAGGTCGCGATGGATCGCATGCGATCGGCCAACGGCCGCATCGCGGGTCGGGCCGAGCAGGCGGTGTGGACCTCCCACCCCCGACCCATCGCATGCTCGACGATCGGCACCCCGTAGGTGAGGTCCGCGCCACCGGGAACCCGGGTGGTGAAGAGAACGAGGAGCCTCATCGAAGCGGGTTCCCCACGTCTCGGCCGCGAAACCCCCGCCCCCGGCTCGATGGCCCGGCCTCCGATCGCCGAAGAGGATTGCCGAGGGTTCGATCGGGCATGCGAAGACCACCGTCCAGGATCTACGACCGAGCGTTCTTCGAGCATCACTCGGCGCCGGTCGAGCAGTCGGCGACCTCGGTGCTCGGTCGGCTCTTCGAGGTGTATCGGCCCGAATCGATCCTGGATGTCGGATGTGGCCGCGGGATCTGGCTCGCCGCCGCCGCTCGGCTCGGCGTTCGGCGGCTCCACGGGTGCGATGGCCGCTGGGCGGCGGACGCGGGGCTGGCCTCCGAGGCGATCGGGTTCTCGGCGATCGACCTCGACCGAGAATCTCCCGAGGGGCTCGGGACCTTCGATCTCGCGCTGTGCCTCGAAGTCGCCGAGCACCTCGCTCCGGAGCGCGCCGATCCGCTGGTGACGGCCCTGTGCGCGGCGGCGCCGGTTGTCCTCTTCAGCGCCGCGATCCCCGGACAGGGCGGCACCGGCCATCGGCACGAACGATGGCCGTCCTACTGGATCGAGCGATTCGCCGATCGCAACTACCAGTGCATCGACGCGCTGCGGCCGCACCTGTGGCACGACGAGTCGGTCGCGCCCTACTACCGGCAGAACCTCCTGCTCTTCGTCGCGCGCGAGCGCGCCGATGGCGACCTCGCCCCGCTTCGCGCCCTTGAACGAGCGATTCCGGATCTCGTCCATCCGGTCTACTTCGCTCGGAAGGCGCGTCTGCACGATCGCGCTCAGGAACCATCGCTTCGCTTCTGCCTCTGGGTCTTCCGAACCTGGGTCCGGCAGCGTCTTCGGGGTCGATCCGCGGATCAGCACGACCATGATCGCCCCGACACCTCCCCTGCCTCGTTCCCATGAGTCTCCCGATCCCACGGTCCTCGAACACGCTCGTCGTGACCGGCATGCACCGCTCGGGCACCTCGCTGCTCGCCTCGGCGCTCGAACAGGCGGGCCTTTCGATCGGCGATCGCCTGCTCGGGGCGACGCCGTCGAATCCGAAGGGCCACTTCGAGGACCTCGACTTCGTCGAGTGGCACGAAGCGGTGTTCGCCGACCATGGCCGGAGCGTCTACGACGCGCACGAGCACGGCCCTCTCAAGATCTCGCCGCAGCGCCGCCGCGAAGCCCAGGACTTGATCGACGCGCGGCAAGGCCGCGCCCGCTGGGGCTTCAAGGACCCACGCACCTGCCTCTTCCTCGACTTCTGGGCATCGTCGATGCCCGCCGCGAACTTCCTCTTCATCGTGCGATCGGAACGAGAAGTCGTCGAAAGCCTGCGACGGCGAGGGCATCTCGAACTGCAGCGTCAGTTTCGCGGTGCGGGCATCCTGATGGGGCTTGGTTTCGACCCTTGGCGTCGGGCCAAGGCCCGTCGATGGTGGCGGAGCTACAACGCGGCGATCCTCGACTTTGCGCAGCGGCATCCGGACCGATGCCTCGTCGTCGAACTGGCCATGCTCCCGCAGCAACTACCCGCCGCGATCGCCTTCATCCGCCACTCGTGGGGCCTGCCGCTCGAAGACCTCGAACTCGCGCGGGTCTTCGAGCCGCGTCTGCTGCACGGTTCGACGAAGGGGGCGCCGCGTCGCCGCTGGCTCCCCAACGGCGAGACGCGCCTGATGAACGGGCTGCGCCGGTTCATCGCGCCGTTCGAGCCGCCCGGCTGAAGGCCAGCCTGCCTCCGGCTCGGCGCGATCAGCCGCAGAGTCCCCACGCGCTCAGGAGCATCGCGAGATCGCCTGCGCCGACCACGCCGTCGCCGTCGAGATCCGCGAGCGGCGGGCCGGTCTTGCCGCTCGTCTGACCCCACTGCCCGAGACACGTCGCGAGATCGCTCGCCCCGACCACGCCGTCGCCGTCGAGATCCGCGGGACATCCGACGGCATCGCCCTGGAACTCGTAGGCCCCGAGATCCACGACCGGCGGAGCACCGGAACCGGTGTCGGGCGTGTTCGGATCGTCGACGAATCGCGCCTCGCCCGCGAGGTCGGTCTCGATCTCGAAGGGCACGACGCCGTTGTCGCCCGCATCGATGCACGGTGAATCGCCAGCGAGCCGGTAGTCGCCCGCGTTCGCGTCGACGAAGCGCGGATCGGCGTCGAGGTTGCCGAAGCCCGGCCAGCCGCCGCCGATGTTCGAGAACGAGATGGACTGCGCGCCGCCCGTGTAGAAGAGCTCGGGCGACGAAGGAGCGAGATTGCCGCGCACGATCGAGTTCGCGATCGAGAGATCGCCTCCGCCTTCGCCGTAGTAGAGCCCGCCGCCCTCGCTCGAGGCGAGGTTGCCGCTGATCGTGCAGTTGAGGAGCGTGCCGGTCCCGCGGGCGTAGAGGCCCGCGCCGGAGGGCGCCGCGTTGCCCGTGATCAGGTTGTTGACGAGGAGGATCGCGCCGCCGTTGGCGAACCAGAGGCCGCCGCCGTCGTCGTTGGCGACGTTGTCGAGGATTTCGTTCGCCTCGAGGTGGTGCGGCGTGTCGCCGGAGAAGAGCACGAAGACGCCGCCGCCCGAATCGGCGCCGACGTTGCGGGCGATCTCGTTCCCCACGAGTTCGAGCGAACCGTTCCAGCAGAGCACCCCGCCTCCGAATCCGCCGTTGCACACATTGTCCTCGATCGTGTTGCGGTGCACGAAGACGCGGGTGTTCTCGACCTGGATGTAGATGCCCCCGCCATCGCCGGCGGCGTTGTCGGCGATGAGGTTCTCCTCGATGCGCGGCGAGGAGAACCCGTAGACGATGAGGCCGCCCCCGAGCAGGTTCGTCGTGTTGCCGACGATGCGGTTGCCGCGGATCGTGGGCGAACTCGATTCGACGAGGACGCCCGCACCGCCCGAACCCGCCGATCCCCCGCCGTTGGTGATCGTGAAGCCCTCGATGCGGGTCGCCGGGCCTTCGCCGCTGCGGAAGACGACCACGCTGCCGGCGCCCCCGCCGTCGATCACCGTGCTCTCCGGTCCCGACTCGCTTCGCACCACGATCGACTTGCCCAGAAACACCAGGTGCTCGAAGTAGGTGCCCGGCTGCACCACGATCTCGGAACCGTCGGCGACCGCGGCGATCGCGGCCTGGATCGATCCGAACTGGTCCGGCACGAGGTACGTCCCGGGGAACTGGCATTCGTCCGGCACGCCGTTGGCATCGACGTCGGCGCTCGACCCGCTCTCGATGTCGCAGGAATCGGGCACGCCGTTGCCGTTGCAGTCGCCCTCGGCCGAGCCGGCGACGGCCCGCATGATCCAGTTTCCCGGTGGCAGCAGATCCTCGAAGAGTCCGTACTCGACCGCCTCGAAGGTGAGGTTGTTCGGATCGATCGGCTTGAACGCGCCGACAAGCCAACTGCGGCCGGGGATGTTCGGTGCGTCCCAGTCGCCCGAGGCCGGGAAGTCGGAACTGGTCAGTTCCACGTCGACGATGATCCCGACGAAGTAGGAGGTGCCCGACGGCCCGACCTCGACCGGCGGAATCTCGAAGCGCACCACGACGTCCGGATCGTCCATGCCCGGCTCGACCACGATCGAGTGGCTCGTGAGCACCGTGGCGTCGGAGGGCTCGCCGTCGCCGTTCGGATCGGACCAGACGTAGAAGGTGACCGGCTGGCCGACCGCGGAACTGCCGAAGGTCGTCTCCACCGCGGTGATCGTCTCGAAGCCCGGTTCGACGGTGAACTGGTTGAGCCAGGCCATCCAGGTGCCGTCGGTGCGGACGCTGATGTCGCCCTCGCCGTCGTCGATCGAGTAGACGAACTCGGCGAGCGCGCACGAGTCGAGCACGCCGTCGCCATTGCAGTCGGCCCCCGTGCCGTCGGCGAGATCGCACTCGTCGGGAACCCCGTTGCCGTTGCAGTCGCCGCTCGATCCGGAGGCGAGATCCTGGTAGTCCGCGACACCGTTGGCATTGCAGTCCTGCGCCGGCGCATCGAGCAGTTGATCCAGCGGCACCACCCGTGGGCTCACCCGAACCTCGTCGATCGATCCGCGCAGGAACTGGCTGAGGGCGCCCGAGGCGTTCCATCGGGCGCCGAGCAGCAGCGGTCCGGGGTTCACGGTGCGCGACTCGGGGCCGTACGCGATCGTCTCGAAGACGCCGTCGAGGCCGAAGCGGATGGTGCGAGCGGAGACGTCGCAGGCGACGCTCACGAAGTGCCAATCGAGATCGACGATCTCGAGATGGCTCGTCACGCTCCACTGCCCGCTGCCATCGCCGAAGACGACCTGCAGTTCGCGACCCGTGAAGCCGCTCGTCTTGCCGTACGCGGTGCCGGGCGAGTTGTCGCCGCGCTGCACGCGAATCGCGTAGTCGGTGGTGGCGTCGCCGGCGATCGCCTTCTTCTGGCAGAGATGCTGTCGCTGCCCCGCGGCGCTGGTGTCGGAGAGTTGATCGAGCTTCACCCACGCCTCCACCGTGAAGTCGCGGGTAGGGCCGAAGCTGAGCAGGCCGCCGATGTCCGGGATCTGCACCACCCCACCGCTGCTCGTGCTCTGCCAGTTGAGATCGAGCGACCGCTGATTCGATTCGTCGGTGAAGGGAACCGGATCGACGGCAACCTCGGCGACCCGGGCGGGAAAGGCGTTGAGGGTGCCCACGAGGCCATTGGGTCCCGAGTCCTGCACCACGAACCCGACGGTCTCCTCGAAGCGCCAGTAGCTCTGTGCGAACGCCGAGGCCGCGACGGCGGTGGAGACGAGGGTCGCGGCGAAACCGCTGGAGGCCGAAGAGAAGGATCGGGGCATCGGAGATGTTTCCGGTGGCAGAGCGGGAGCTGGGGAACCTCGAAGGCGCGGCACACGGGGAGTTGGAGCAGGCTCGGGACCGACCCCGACCGCGGCGTTCCCACGAAACGTAGCCCGGTTGGGTTCGGAATCCAGTCGATTTCCAGAATCGATGGGGAGGTGATGGGTTGGTCGAGCGCAGTTGGCGCGTCGTGGGAGGTTCGCGTCCGTTGAGGGAGCCTTCCGAACTCGGAGGGCTCTGTCCCTTGGTCTCGTCGCCTCGCGACGGCTCCCTTGGAACAACCACCCCTCCGTCTCGCTCGCGTTGCTCGCGAGCCACCTC
>JBMSXH010000151.1:0-6207 GCA_049425445.1 Phycisphaerales bacterium
CGCCGATCGAGACGCGGCAGACCCACATCTCGGTGGTGTTCCTCGCGGGCGGGTTCGCGTGGAAGGTGAAGAAGCCGGTCGATCTGGGCTTCCTCGACTTCTCGACGCTCGCGAAGCGGCGGCACTTCTGCGAAGAGGAACTGCGGGTCAATCGCCGCACGGCTCCGGAGCTCTACCTCGGCGTGGACGCGGTGGTGCGCGATCCGGACGGCTCGCTTCGCATGACCTCGGATCCGGGCGATCGCGAGGTCGTCGAGGTCGCCGTTCGCATGCGCCGGCTTCCGGAGCACCGCCTTCTCGACCACCAGCTCGAGCTCGAATCGGATGAGTCGAGTCTGGGAGAGCGAACTCGCATTCGGGCGATGCTGTCGCGCTTCGCCGTCGATCTCGCCGCCTTCCACGCCGCCAGCGGCACCGGTCCGGGCATCGACGAGCACGGCGGACCCGACGGCATGCGACGGCAGTTCGAGGAGAACTTCGCGCGGCTCGCGCCCTTGACGGGCGAGGGCGAAGGCGGCGTGATCTCCTCTCGACGGTTCGAGTGGCTGAAGCAGCAGGGCTTCGCGCGGCTCGCCTTGCACCGGGACCTGCTTGTGCAGCGAGTCGGGGCAGGACGGGTGCGGGAAGGCCACGGCGACCTCCATGCGGGCAACCTCTGCGAGGTCGACGGACGCCTGCTCGCCTTCGATGCGATCGAGTTCGATCGCCGCATGCGTTGCCGCGATGTCGCCTGCGAGGCGGCCTATCTCGCGATGGATCTCGATCGTCGCGGGTTCGCGGCCCTCGCCGCCGCGTGGACCCGCGCCTACGCGCGGGCGGCGAACGATCGGGCGGTGATCGAGTTGGGGCCGCTTTCTCGATTCCACTACGCCGTGGTGCGGACATTGGTCGAGGCACTTCGCAGTCGCGACGCGAACGTGCCCGAGGCCTCGCGTGCGGCGAGCCTCGCGTCGGCGCGGCGCTACGCCGACCTCGCGGCCGGCTACCTGCTTCCGCCGTCGCTCGTCCTGACCTGCGGCCTGCAAGGGACCGGCAAGAGCACGCTCGCGCGGGCGATCGCGGCGCCGCTTCGAGCGGTGGTGCTTCGCAGCGATGTGATCCGCAAGCGGCTTGCGGGCGTGGCGATCGACGATCGGCGGGGGATCGATCGCGACGGCGGGAGCCTGTACTCGGCCGCGTGGACCGAGCGGACCTATCGGGCCTTGCGGAACCTTGCCGCAGCGGCGCTTCGGAGGGGGCGGCATGTGGTCGTCGACGCGGCGTTCTCCAAGGCCTCGCAGCGGGCGATGTTCACCGGTCTTGCCGAGGAGCAGGGAAGTCCATGGCTCGTCGCGGAGTCGACGTGCGATCGCGACGAGGTCAGGCGGCGGCTCGCCGAGCGCGCGGCCGATCGCCGCGAGCCCTCCGATGCGGACTGGTCGGTCTACGAGGCGGCGGAGCGGCACTTCGAGCGGCCTGATGAGGTGCCCGCGGCGCACCGGCTCGCGTGGCGCAGCGATTCGTCGCCCGGACAGGGGGCGTCGAAGGTGATCGAGGCGCTGGTTGGGCTGACCCTCTGAATCGACGCGGTGGGGCGTCTCGCGACGGCCTCAGCCGCCCTTGCCGCCCGAGTTTCCCCAGGAGCCAAGCATGACCCCGAGGTCGGTGCCATTGACGATCCCGTCGTCGTTCAGGTCGCTCGCCCAGTCGTTGCCGCCCCAGTTCGAGAGGATCGCGGCGAGGTCGGCGCCGTTCACGAAGCCGTCGCGATTGATGTCCGGCGAACCGAACTTGGGTCGGCTGAACACGAGCGCCGAGTAGGGCCCGAGGTCGAACGCCATGCTGACCGGGAAGCCGTCGTAGGGCGGCGCAAACGCCTGCCCGTCGAAGACGGCGGCGTTGGAGAACTCGGGGTCGTACTGCGAGGCGTCGCCGTTGAAGCGAAGCCGCCACATGCCCGAGTGCGGCATGCCGATGCGGTAGTTCGAGTAGGCGTTTGCGCTGAAGTTGAGGACGACCACCGTGTCGTCGCCGGGGCCGCCCTGGTTCCAGCGATGGAAGGCGATCACCTTGCCGCCGTGGTTGACGTGGAAGACGTTGATGTGGTCTCCCGAAAGCCCAGCGGTCCGGCCCTCGAGGTTGCGGCGAAGGGTGATCAGGTCGCGGGTGAGGTCGACGATGCCGGAGAAGGTCTCGGCCTGACCCCACGCGAGCGGCTGCGTGTCGTTGAAGTTGCCGGTCTGGAGGAACTCCTGGCCTTGAAGGAGCATCGGCAGGCCGGGCGTCGTCATCAGCACGCTGAGCCCGAGCGTCGCTCGCTTGCGGCTCCACCACGAGAGCGGATTGCCCGGGTCGACCGCCTGCGGAATGCGACCGCCGGTCGCGGCCTCGTCGTGGCTCTCGACGTAGATCACCCGCTTCGAGGCGTCGCCCTCCTGGGTCGTGCCGCCGATGATCGAGGCGATCGTGCCCATGTCGCGGTCGGCGTCGTTGGGGGTGATCAGGTTGCCCCGCATGGGATGCATGAAGACCGGATCCCACTGGCTGTCGAAGCCGGCGCCGCCGTTGCCGGTCGAGCGGGTGATCCACGAGTCGCCGTCCATGTCCTCGGCGATCGAGATCTTCCAGGGCTGCGAGGCGTCGATCATGTCGTTCATCTCGCGGAGGAGATTCCACCCCTCCGCGAGGTCGCCGAGGTTCGTGCGGCGGATGAACTTGGTGGCATCGAAGCGGAGCCCGTCCATGCGGAACTCCTCGAGCCACATTCGAACGTTGTCCTTGATGAAGTCGCGCACCTCGCTGCGGCCGTAGTCGGGGCGGGTGTCGCCCCACGGGGTGACCGCACGATCGTCGTTGTAGAAGAAGATGCCGCCCCACGGTCCCTGGCTCCAGCCGTCGAAGCGCCAGAGGTCCATGTCGGTCGGGCCCCAGTGGTTGTAGATCACGTCGCCGAGGACGGCGATGCCGCGTGCGTGGGCCTCGTCGATGAAGCGCTTGAGCGCATCCGGTCCGCCGTAGGAGTGCTCGACCGCGTAGAGGCCGGTCGGGTTGTAGCCCCAGCTGAGTTCACCCGGGAACTCGTTGACGGGCATGAGCGCAATCGCGTTCACGCCGAGGTCGACGAGGTGATCGAGGCGATCGATGCACTCGTCGAAGTCCGCCGGCGGCGCTTCGCCGGGATCGAGCCCGAAGGTGCCGGGGTGGACCTCCATCATCACGAGGTCGTCCCACGCGGGCATCGAGAAGGGCGTGTCGCTCCACTCGAAGGCGTTGGGGTCGTAGACGCGATTGTTGTTGAAGGGGCTCGTGACGATCCGGCCGCGGGGGTCGGATTTCCACTGCGTCTGACCGTTGCCGACGACGACGAACTTGTACTCGGTCCCCGCGCCGATCGAGATCACGTCGCGGCTCCAGAAGCCGCCGCCTTCCGGATAGAGCGGCGTCGCGGTCTGGCTCCATCCGTTGAAGGTGCCGGCGACCCGCACCGAGACGGCGAAGGGCGCCCAGGTCCTGAAGGTGACGCCGTTGAGCGGGCCTTGCGCGAAGGGAATCGCGCCGATCCCGGGGCGGGCCGAGGGCCCCTGGGCCATCGTGGGCGAACCGGCCGCGAGGAGCAGCGCCATGGCGAGGGCCGATCGGAGGGCGGTCTTCGTCATCGGGGAGAGTCTCTCGGAAGTGGATCGATCGAAGCGGCGACGAGGGATCCGAGCGTGGAGGAGGGACGCGTGCAGGCGCTCCGGGGTTCGCCGTACCCATGCTCCGGTGTTCAAGGTAGGCCCTCCGAGCGGGCGAGGCGTCGTTCTTGCGGCGAATTCCGCGCCGGAGACCGGGGCAGGGGTCCTCGGCCGCCGATCCGGCGAGTTCGCGGACGCCCGCGCGGACGAATCGCCGCGAACCGACGACCTTCCTGCGTCGTTTTCGCTTGGATCTCGAAGAAGCCGATCCATAATTGGCCCTGCGAACCCGCGTTCCGATCGGTTTGCACCACTCCCCACGACACCCGCCTGGAGCAAAGGTCATGAAGAGTCCCCGCCCACGGATCGCCCTCGGCACGCCGTCTTCGCTGCTGGCCGCGACCGTCGCGAGTTCGGCCCTTGGTGGCGTCGTCGCCGTCGACGGCGTCCTCGACAAGGCCTACGGCCCGCCGATCGTCATCCAGAACAACCAGACCGGCTTCGGCAACAGCGATCTCGGTCAGATCGGCGCCGCGAACGGCTCCGAGCTCGACGTGCTGCATGCGACGGTGGTGGGGGACACGCTCCACCTCTTCCTCGCCGGCAACCTCGAGAGCAACTTCAACAAGCTCGACCTCTTCATCGACTGCCGTGAAGGCGGGCAGAACACGCTTCGCAACGACAACGCGAACGTCAATTTCAACGGCCTGAACCGGATGGGCACGAGCCCGACCGATCCCGCGGCGCTGCCCGGCCTCACCTTCGACGAAGGCTTCGCGGCGGACTACTTCATCGTGGTCAACGGCGGCGGCGAGCCGTACACCCTCTACATGGACTACGCGACGCTTCCGACGCTTGGCGGCGGCGAAGGCGCGTACGGCGGCGGCGGCCCTGCGGGCACGGAGATCCTCGCCGGCAATGGGATCCGCTTCGCGATCGACAACTCCAACGTCGGCGGCGTCGACGGCGGCGACGGGTTCATCGAGGACGGCGGTGCCGGCGTCGTGACCGGCATCGAGTTCGCGATTCCGCTCGACGTGATCGGCTTCGACGGCTCCGGCATCAAGGTCTGCGCCTTCGTCAACGGCAGCGGGCACGACTTCCTCTCGAACCAGGTCCTCGGCGGCCTGGGCGGTCTCCCGAACCTCGGCGAGCCGCGGCTCGTCAACTTCGCGTTCATCTCGGGCGACCAGTACGGAACCGTGGTCGATGGCGACACCGGCTCCTACTGCGGCGATCCCGGCGCGGGCGACTGCTGCAGCGGCGGCAAGACGGCCTACTGCAGCGACGGCCTCTGCTGCAACGCGGTATGCGCGCTCGATCCGACCTGCTGCGAGGTCGCGTGGGACGCGGGATGCGCCGATCTCGCGGCGCAGGTCTGCGTCTCCTGCGGAGGCGTCGAGACCTGCGGCGGAAGCGCCGACGACTGCAACTTCAATGGGCTTGCGGACGGTTGCGACATCTTCTTCGGCCTCAGCTCCGACTGCAATCTCGACGGGATTCCCGACGAGTGCCAGAGCGAGACCTTCTTCTGCATCGACGGCCGCTACAGCGAGGAGTACGGCGAAGCGCTCTCGGTGCAGGACACCCAGACCAACTTCGGCAACAGCGACACCGGACTCGTCGACTTCGCCAACGGCTCGGAGCTCGACGGCGTCTACGCGTTCCGCGACGACGATCACCTCCACATGCTCTTCTCCGGCAATCTCGAGGCGAACTACAACAAGATCGAGATCTTCATCGACTGTGCGGCGGGCGGCCAGAACCGGCTGCTCTCCAACAACGCCGACGTCGACTTCAACGCCCTCGGCCGCATGGGCCCCGATCCGGCGAACCCGAAGGCCGGCCCCGGCCTCGCCTTCGACGCGGGCTTCGACGCGGACTTCTACGTCAACATGGGCGGCGGCGGTGGTGGCGGCGGCTCGTACGACCTCTACCTGAACTGGGCGACGCTGCCGACCGACGGCGGCGGCATCGGCAACTTCGCCGGGCCCGGCCGCGCCGGCCTGCCGAACTTCGCCGACAACGGCATCGCCTTCTCGATCGACAACACCAACATCTTCGGCGTCGACGGAGGCATCGAGTTGGTGCCCGACGGCGGCGTCGGGGTGCTCACCGGCATGGAGATCCGCATCCCGCTCGCCCTGATGGGCTACACGGGCGGCCCGCTCCGAGTCTGCGCGTTCGTCAACGCCGCGGGCCACGACTTCGTGTCGAACCAGGTGCTCGGCCCGATCGGCGGTGGCGACAACCTCGGCGATCCCCGATTCCTCGATTTCGCCACGGTTGCCGGTGACCAGTTCGTGGTGGTGGTCGCCGACGAGAACAACTGCCCGGCGGACTTCAACGCCGACGGCGTGGTGAACGGTGCCGATCTCGCCGCGATCCTCGGCGCGTGGGGCACGTCGAATCCGACCTTCGACATCACCGGCGACGGAGTCGTCGGCGGGGCGGATCTGTCGGCGGTGCTCGCCGCCTGGGGCGACTGCCCCTGACCGATTTGGAAGCCACTGCTTCGAGTCGATCCACGGCCCCGGCTTAGCCCGGGGCCGTG
>JBMSXH010000152.1:0-6206 GCA_049425445.1 Phycisphaerales bacterium
CGGCTGAGGAATGCAACGGCTTGGGCCTGTTCATCCGATCCCTAGTTGGCCTCGACCGCAATGCCGCCAAGGAAGTCTTCGCGGAGTTTCTTGCCGATGGCACCCACACCGCCAATCAGATTCGCTATATCAACGAGATCATCGATGAACTCACCAGCCGCGGGCTCATGGATGCCACCCGCCTCTATGAGCCACCTTTCAGCGATCTCGCCCCAGGACCGGAAAGTCTGTTTTCAGTGGCAGAAGTCGACAACATCTGCCACCTGCTCGAGCTGAACAGAACACGAGCTTTGACTCCCAAAGCGGCCCAAGAAAGGCTCTAGCTATGCCTACGACAGGCAACTTAAAAGCCAATGAATGACAAGGCATGATTGCTTGCAGCTCCTAATTATTCTTACAGCATTAACTTTGCCAGCAGCTGAGTTAAGTTGCCACGAGATATCTTCAGGCCTGGTACTCGAAACGAAAAGGTGGATTGTCGAGCGATGGGTCGTTGAGTACGCGGAGCAGCTGTTCAATCTCCTGCACGTTCAGGTCACGTATCGGACCGAGTTCATCGGCGCCCTCAGCCCCGAGGACGGGGCGCATCCGGAGACGCCCGTCGCCCGCGTGCTCTCGGCGACGAGCGACGACCCCGCGGTGTACACCTTCACCGGCAACGAACTCTACGTGCGAGCGCGGGTGACCAGTTCACGTCCTCATCCTCGCCCGTACGCCAAGGGCGATCTCGAAATGGCGTGGACGCAGCCCGTTCGACCGCCGCGCACCGGAGACGACGACGCCCCGCGCTCCGACACCCCACCCACGATCGACCCTGAACCTTCGGAATCCGATCGGTGACGATCGATCTCGGACGCACGAACAGCATCGACGTGCTCGCCGATCGCGTGACGCTGGCGGGGCGCTCGATCGCGGACGTGGGCTGCGGCGGCATGGCCTTCTCCCGTCTGCTTGCCGAGCGAGGTGCGAAGGTCCTGGCCATCGAGCCCGACCGGGATCAGGCGAATCGCAATCGCCACGCGGCGGCGTTTCCCGGGGTTCGATTCGTGGAAGCCGGTGCCGACCGCCTGCCCGCCGCGGACGGTTCGCTCGATGGCGTGGTGTTCAGCTTCTCCCTGCACCACGTTCCCGCGCATCTGCACGACGCGGCGATCGCCGAGAGCGTCCGAGTCCTCCGACCGGACGGCTTCCTCTGCGCGATCGAACCTGCCGATGGTCCCCTCAACACCGTCATGAAGTTCTTCCACGACGAGGACGCCGAACGGGCCGCGGCGCAAGCCTCGCTACGGCGGGTCGCGGTGCCCGCGTTCGGACGATGGGCGACGTATCGCTATCACTCCGAGATCGTGTACGAGTCGTTCGAGGTGTTCGCATCCCGGGCGATCGGTGGTGCCCTCGATGGCGACGTGGACGAGTCGAACCCGCGGCGGATCGAGGCGGAGGCGGCGTTCCTTCGTCTGGGCGGCCCGGCGCATCGATTCGAGTCGCCCAAGGTCATGATGCTGCTGGAGGGCCCGCGGAGTTCGGGACCTCGCCGCACGCCGTACCCCACCTGATGAGCACGATCCTCGCCAAGGTCGCGTGGATGCTTCATGACGTCTGCGGGCCCCGGTGTCCTCTCGCATCGCCGTGATCGCCGGCATGACCGAGGTCCCCTGCCTCCGAGTCCCGCGGCTGGCGGATCCGTTCCGCGACCGATTCCGTTCACGACCGCCGGTACTCTCTTCGCCTCACCTCGAGTCGAGACGCCCCCAAGGACCCCTCGCCATGTCGATCGATCGTCGCCGGTTCCATCTCGCCTCACTCGCCGCGCTCGCCGGCGGCACGCACGCCCTCGCCGCGCAGGACTCGGCGCCCGCTGCTTCGCCGACTCGGCCCGCCGCGGGCATCGATGGCACCGAGCCGGGATTCCGCTCGCTCGGTGAAGCCGACTTCGTGAACGTGAACTGCCTGCCCGACACCTGGCAGTGGAAGGATGGCGACGTCCACTGCACTGGCAACCCGGTCGGCGTGATCCGCTCGACGAAGCCCTACACCAACTTCGAACTGCTCTGCGAGTGGCGGCACCTGCGCGACGCGGGCAACTCGGGCATCTTCCTGTGGTCGCCGATCGAGTCGCTCGATCGCCTGAAGGGACCGGGGCTTCCCGAAGGGATCGAGGTGCAGGTGCTCGACCTCGGCTACACCGCGGCGTACGAGAAGGGCGGCAACACCGCCGACTGGTTCACCTGCCACGGCGACGTGTTCCCGGTCGGCGCGTCGACCATGAAGCCCTTCCCGCCGATCTCGCCCAACGGCCGCCGCAGCTTCCCGACCGAGTCGCGCTCGCGCGGCGTCGGCGAGTGGAACCACTACTACATCCGTGCGATCAACGGCGAGGTGCGGCTGTGGGTCAACGGGCGCGAGGTCTCCGGCGGCTCGGAGTGCACGCCCCGCAGTGGCTACCTCTGCCTCGAGAGCGAAGGCTCGCCGGTCGAGTTCCGCGGCTTGCGCCTGCGCGAACTGCCGTAGGCGGCACAAGCGGAGAGCGAGCTGCTTGCGGGACGGGCGGCGTGCGTCGAACGAATGCGGGTGTCTCGGGCGCTGGCCACGTCACGCGCTGGTCGCTCGCTTCGCTCGACGAGCGGTCCATTGGACGGGATGGACGAGATGGACTCCGGACCGCGAAGCGCTGCGGCTCCAGTCACCCGCCCGGCGCTTACGGGCACCGGCCCCACCTTCCAAGCAGCTCCGCGAGATCGGCGCCGTCGACGACGCCGTCGCCGTTGAGATCACCTTCGCACCGGTCCGGGGGCGTTGGGCACTCGAGCCAGGCCTTCAGCGCGAGTTGCGCGATCGCGTTCTGATCGCTGACGCCGGTGGTGGCGTCGGCGGCGGCGAACGTGATCGGCTGCGACACGAGTGGCGGCCCCATGGCCGACAGATGCCAGGCGCACTCGATGCGGCTCTTGGCCCCGGCCGGCGTCAGTTGGAGCGATGGCTTGTTCTCGAGGCACTCGAGGGTCGCGTGCACGGGGACGGTGTCGAACACCGCGCCGTCCACCACCGAGAGCATGCAGACGAGATCCCAGAGGTGAAAGCCCGGCTCGCCGAAGATGCCGACCCACTTGGAGAGCCACGCCCGCGAGTCGGCGGCGACGCGATCGGTGGTCGCACGATCGACCGCCGCGAGCAGATCGAGCCCGGGCTCGGTGATGTAGCCGAAGCGGATCGCGTTGAACGGCACGAGCGTGGTGTCGGGAAGCGCCTCGGTGGTCTCGAACAGCCACCGCGCCGCCTCCGGATCGCCGCGGAAGTTGTAGTCCGAGACCGGAAGCCCGTTGATGACGAACCCCGCCTGCCCGGCCCACGGTCCGAACTGCCCCATCTCGAGCACGAGCCGCTCGACGCGATCGATCCGGCCGACACTGGCCAGGTCGCGCACGAGATAGGCCGGATCGCTCGCCGGACCGATGCCGACAATGGTGACCGGGCCGGGCTGCTCGAGGATCGCGCCGAGCGCCGCGAGCGTTCCGTCGGGCGCCGGACCATCGACGGCGAAGCGACGGGACGATCCCCGATGGACCGGCGTGTCGCGCCCGCACGCCTCGACCACCCAGCGGGTGATCTCGACCTGCTGGTCGAGCACCGCGCAGGCGATCTGGCCCGGTTCCGGCGGCGGCGCGTCGCAGGTGGTGGGCGGCGTCTCGCACGCACAGTTGCCGTACGAGACCACCACGCCGATCACGTCCCAGCCTGGATGGTTCAGCGCCCAGGCGAGCGCCCAGGCGTCGTCGGGATCGGCCGCGGACGGCGGGCTTCCGAAGACGTTCGTGCAGTCGAGCCCCATCGCAAGGTCGGTGCAGACGACCACACGCCGTCGAGTCCCGCTCCCGTCGCCGTGTGCCAACTGTCCAAGTCCCAACGTCGAAGCGATCAGGGCGAGGATGACCAGTGGGTGTCGCATCGAAGATCTCGCGATGGCAGCCGGCCCGCGGAGCAACGCGGACGCGGGAAGAAGGAAACTCGAGGAGAAGAAGGCTCGGGGAGAAGAAGCCTCGGGCGGTCCCGTGATCGACGGAACCTCCGGTGCCCATCATGAACCTAGCCCACCCTCGATGCGGGGCGAGCGAAGAGGTTCGAGTTCTCTCGATCCGGCGATCTGGCAAGCCTGGCGAGCTTGCCGGCCTTGGCGGGCGTGGTCGTCCCGACGAACAGGTCTCGGCGCAGGCTCTCGAGCCCACTCGGCGGGTCGGCGGGCCAGCGGGCCCTTGGGAGGCGATCCCCCGTGGATCGGTCGGCCGCGAACCTCGGAAGTTCTTCGTCGGAAGTCCTTCGTCAGAAGTCCTTCGTCTGGAGGCCCAGGGCCCGACGGACGTCTGCGATCTGTCCCAGGTGCAGCCCCTCGTGGGCGGTCATCACGTAGGTCGCGAACCGCCCCACCTCGGCGAACTTGTACTGCACCATCTCCATCCTCGTCGGGGCGGCGAGGGCTTCGGCCGAAAGCGTGGGAATCAGCGCCGCAAGGCGTTCGTGAGATCGTTCGAGCTGCGACAGCAACTCCGCCATCGACGGCCATGCATCGACGCCACCCACGATCTCCGCACCGGGCATGAACCGCGGCATCCACGCCTCGGGAAAGATCGGCTCCGCGTCGAACTCGAGTGCCACCACCTCGGAGGCGAGGGCGAGATGTCCGATCGTCCACGCGACATGGTTGCGGAGGTTGCCGGGCTGGGCCACGCACTGCTCGGGCGTCAGATCCGAGACGAGATGACGGGCGTGCCGAAGGTTGAAGTCGTACACGAACATGACGTGGTCGAGCATGCGGTCTCCAGAATCGTGATGCGGTGCTTCTTGACGATACCGCGCATCATGTCCGGAACTCGCCCATGGGATTCGATGGGCATCCATGGCCCGCACGCTCCGCGTCGGCCCTTGCCAGCGTCCGCGGCACGCCCGAACCGCGACACCGAACCCAGGCCGGCTGCGTCCTCCGTCCGAGCCCGGACGGCCCCTAATGCAGGCGCTCGATTCTCAAGGCAGCCCCGCCTCATCCCGTCCGACGCCCGGAGCGTCGGGCTCGACGTCCGCGTCACTCCGACCGAAGTCGGGGGGTCCCCGAGACGGGGCGACGACTTGGACGCCTTCGCGTCCGCATGATCAGCAGTCCTCCGTGGATCTCGCCGAGGAATCGCGCGGCGGGCAGCAGCGTGTCGAGGACGAGGTTGGTCGCGCGGTAGTCGGCGCTGGTCACGAATCGACCGACGTTCTGCGGCAGCACCCTGATCGGCGCGAGCACGACCGACACGAGACGCTTGAGCAGACGAACCGGCGTGGGGTCGACGCCGAAGGTGTCCCACGAATCTCGTCCCTTCGCGAAGCGGACCCGGAGGAACCACGTAGGCTCGAGGCGATTCCGCTGCACGAGGTGATCGACCTTCATCGACGGCTCGAACCCGACGAGGAATCCTCGCTCCCGCATGCGCACCTGCAGCATGGTCTCGTCGCCGTAGGCGATCTTGTCCTTGTTCATGCCGACGAAGGTCGCGTGCTCGACCGCGAAGCCGCCGAGCGCCTCGAGCACGGACCTGCGAAACGCCACCAGCGCGCCCATCGCGAAGCCGTCCCGCAGCACGCCGGTCTCGACGTTCGGATCGACCTCGTTGATCACGTAGCGGTCGTGCAGCCACGATGGGCGGCCGAACTTGAACCACGGCAGGCAGAAGCCGCCGAAGCAGTCGAAGTCCTGCGTGTCGATCGTGGCGATCGCCCGTTCGACGAGATCCGGATGGGCGCGGACGTCGTCGTCGAGGTAGAGGACCCAGTCGGCGGCCGCGGCGCGGAATCCGGCGTTGCGTGCGAAGTTCAGCCCCTGCGAGGTCTCGAGGAGATAGCGCACGTTCGGGTTCGCCGCGGCGAATCGATCGACGATCTCCCGGGTGCGATCGGGCGAGTTGTTGTCGACGACGATCACCTCGAAGGATGACCGAGGGGCGGTCTGCTCCCCGAGCGAGTCGAGGGTCTCCGCAAGGGACTCCTCGCGGCGGTAGGTGCAGATCACGATCGACACCCGCGGATTCGACCGCTCGGGTGCGGCGGGATGCGGTCTATGGGGCACCGCCGCCGCGATGGAGGCGTGGGGCGCGGCTTCGAGGATCGCCAGCGTGCGCTGTGCCATGGCCTCGGCGGAGAACTCCGCCAGCACGCGATGGCGGGCGGACCCC
>JBMSXH010000153.1:0-6168 GCA_049425445.1 Phycisphaerales bacterium
GTCTCCTCTCTCCTTTCGCCTCTCTCCTCTCTCGCACCGGGCGCAGCCCGAAGCGGGCCACTGGACCGGTCGCACGAAGCTCGCGAGGATGTCGCCCATGCACCCCCACCGACCGCTCGCCGTCGCGATCATCGCCAGCCTGCTGCCCCCCTCGCTCGCGCAGGCCGCCACCGACTACCCCCCCACCCGAATCGAGATCGTCGAGGAGACCTTCCACGGCGAGTCGATTCCCGATCCCTACCGCTGGCTCGAGCCGCTCGAGAAGGAGAGCGCCGAGGTCGAGGCGTGGACCACCGCGCAGAACGCGTTCACCCGCGACGTGTTCGAGGGGCTTGCCTGCCGCGAGCAGCTCGAACGCGCGATGCGGCCTCTCCTCGAGATCGGCGCCGTCGGCATGCCGCGGGAACGCCAGGGTCGACTCTTCTGGACGCAGCGCGACGGAGACCAGGATCAGCCGGTGCTTCGCGTGCGCGATCGCGACGGCGCGGAGCGGGTGCTGCTCGACCCCAAGGCCCTCGACGCGACCGGCCTGACCTCCATGGACTGGTACAGCCCGAGCCCCGACGGCACGATCGTCGCGGTCGGCCTCTCCCGCGCCGGCGACGAGATGCCGGTGCTGCACCTGATGCACGTCGCCGACGGCACCTTCCTCGCCGACGAGATCGCCGGCAAGATCACCTCGCCGTCGTGGTTCCCCGATGGACGGCGCTTCGTCTACGGGCAGCTCGCCGATCCGAACGACGCCTACTCGCGGCAGTACCGCGTGCACGAGATCGGCCGCAGCGTTCGGCACGATCCGGTGATCGTGCGGCAGCGGGAGCCGAGCCGCGTGCCCTACGCGGCGATCTCGCAGGACGGCCGCTGGTTCGTGATGGGCGAGAGCCGCGGCTGGCAGGCGAGCGATCTCCTCGTGGCCGATGCGATCGCGTGGGAGACGACCGGCGAACTGGCTCCGATCGCGATCGCCGAAGGGCTCGACGGCCGCTTCTCCCCCGTCGGCATCGTTGGCGACACCATGTTCGTGCAGACGACCTTCGAGGCCCCCAACGGGAGGCTTCTCGCGATCGATCTGAATCGACCCACGCTCGATGCGGCTCGGGAGATCGTGGCGCAGCGCGAGCAGGCCGTCCTCGACGGCGTCTCGCTCGCACGCGGCGTGCTCGTCGCGACGTGGAGCGAGGTCGCGGTCAGTTCGATCGAGCGATACGACCTCTCGGGATCGATGCTCGGCGCGGTCGAGCTTCCGGGCCTCGGTTCGGCGTCGGTGGGCACCGATCCCGATCTCGCGAGCGGCTTCGTCTCCTTCACGAGCTACAACCGGCCACGCACGATCTACCGCTGCGACTTCGCGAAGGGCGGCTCGCTCGAGGAGTGGGCGTCGCCGCCGGTGCCGGTCGATCCGAACGAGGTGGTGGTCTCGCGCCTCTGGGCGACCTCCAAGGACGGCACCCGCGTCCCGATGTTCATCGTGCACAAGAAGGGCGTGGTGCCCGACGGCACCAACCCGTGCCTGCTCTACGCCTACGGCGGCTTCAACATCACCATGGATCCGGCCTTCATCGCGACCAACTGGCCGTGGTACGAGGCCGGCGGCGTCTACGCGGTCGCGGGGCTCCGCGGCGGCGGCGAGTTCGGGAAGTCCTGGCATCGTGCGGGCATGCTCGAATCGAAGCAGAACGTCTTCGACGATCTCTTCGCGTGCGCCGAGACGCTCGTCTCGTCCGGCTGGTCCGCCCCCGACCGCCTGCTCGTCCGCGGCGGATCGAACGGCGGGCTGCTCGTCGGCGCCGCGATCACGCAGCGTCCGGAACTGTGGGCCGGCGCGATCAGCGGCGTGCCGCTGCTCGACATGCTTCGCTACCACCGCTTCCTCATGGCGCGGTTCTGGGTGCCCGAGTACGGATCGAGCGAGGACGCGTCGCAGTACGAATGGCTCAAGGCGTATTCGCCGTATCACCGCATCGGGCAGGGCGTGAAGTACCCCGCCACCCTCGTCACCGCCGGCGAGAACGACTCGCGGGTGCATCCGCTGCACGCCCGCAAGATGGTCGCGCGCCTGCAGGCCGAGGCCGCGAACGATCCCACCGAGTCGCCGATTCTCCTCTGGGTCGATCGCGACGCGGGCCACGGCGGCGGCAAGCCGCTCTCGCTTCGCCTGCGCGACACCGTCGACCAGTGGTCGTTCCTCTTCTGGCGAGCGGGCCTGTGCCGGTAGGCGATCGGCCGAGGGTCAGAGGCGGAACCGACTGACCGCCTCGGAGAGGCGCGAGGCCCGATCGCGCAGTTCCTTCGCCGCGAGGTCGCTCTCCTCGGCGTGGCTCAGTCGCTCGAGGGCGCTTTGCACGAGCGACTCGAGCACCGTTGCGATCTCGGCGGCACCCGCCTGCTGGCCGTCGGCGTCTCCAGACGCCGCGGAGACCTTCGGCGCGAGCGACTCGAGTTCGCGCATCGCCGAGCCGATCTCCGCGGCAAGCCGGCTCGTCTCGCGTCGGCTCTCGGCCGCTTCGGCCGCGAGGGCCGCGACCTCGGTCGAGCCCGCCTCGACGGCGCTGCGCATCGAGTGGACATGCTCCTCGATGTCGAGCGCGCTCGACGCCGCCGCGTCGGCGAGGGCGGAGATCTCCCGCGCCACGACCGCGAAGCCACGCCCCGCCTCGCCGGCCTTCTCCGCCTCGATCTGGGCGTTGATCGACAGAAGATTGGTGCGGTTGGCGACCCGCGCCATCGCCGCAAGCACGCCCTCCACCGCCTCGCTGCGCAGCTGGATCTCCTCGAGCCGGCGCCGCATCGACTGCGTGCGGTGATCGAAGGCGCGCATCGCCTCGTCGATCCGCGCGAGGCCCTCGACGCTCGCGCCGCTCGCCTCGCCGAGTCCGACGCTCGCGTCCCGCAGCGAGGCAAGCGTGCCGGCGAGACGTCCACCGCTCTCGGCGATGCCGTTGGCGCTGGCGGTGACCTCGGCGACGCTCGCGACCACCGACTGCGCCGAGCCTCGCTGCTCGCCGGCGCGTCGCTGCATGAGGTCGGTCGCCCCCACCACGTCCGCGACGGTGCCCTTGACCGCGCCGAGAATCGTGCCGAGCGAACCCGCCATGGTGCGGATCGCCTCGCCGAGACGACGCGACTCCCGAGCGCCGCCGATCGGGATCGCGGTCGCGAGGTCGCCTGCGGCGAGCCGTGTCGCCGCGGCCTCGAGCGCCTGGAGCGGACGGGCGTATCGGCTCGCGAGCCACCAGCCGACGATCGCCCAGAACGCGGTCGCCAGCGCGGCCCAGCGGACGCCGCTCCACATCAGTTCCGCCTCGGTCGCCTCGACCGAGTCGACGAGCAGGTCGACGCCGGTGACGAAGAGGGTCCGCCCGCCGGCGTCCTTGACCGGAAAGAACCCGGAGAGGAACGACCCGTAGCGGTCGCTGTAGAAGAGCGAGATCGGTTCCGACGGATCGAAGCGGGCGGATGCGCGGCCCTCGACCGCGTTCACCTCGAAGGCCTCGCCGACGTCGGCCTTCTCGTCGAGGATCTCCTCCGCGTCGATCACATAGGCGAAGCCGCTCTCCGCCGAGGCGTCCGGCACGAGGGTGAAGACGTACTTGACCTCGATGCCCGATTCCCGCCAGTCGTCGCGAAGGCGTTGAAGCCTCGACTCGAGTTCGCGATAGGGCGGCGTCTCGAACGCCCCGCCCGCCCGCGCCTGCTCGTTGAGCTGCGGATCGACCACCGCCGCCGCCGAGGCCGCGAGCGAACGCGCCTGCTGCTCGATCTCGGCGAGCACCGCGGTTCGGGTCGATCGCACCCCCGCGAGCAGCAGGGAACTGCCGGTGGCGACGGCCACCAGCACCACCAGGACGACAAGCAGGCTTCGGCTGGTCACGGTCGGGAGTCGCTCGGCACGCGGACCGATCTATCGGCGGGAGAGGCGGTGCCGGCGGAGAAACCCGCGCGTCAGTCGAGGATCCGCTCGAGGTTCGCGTACTCGAGGACGAGGGTCTTCGCGCCGAGGTGACGGAAGTCGACTCGCACGCTCGTGGCGCGGCCCCGCGGCAGCACCGCCGCGATCCGGCCGACCCCGAACTTGGCGTGCCGCACCAGGCTCCCGACCGGGAATCGCGAGGCGAGTCCGCCGCCGCCCCGTGAGGCCTCCTCGACGTACTCGATCCGCGGTCCGTCGAAGCCGTCGGCCCCGGCGGTCGACCCGCGCGCGGAGCCTCGCTCCCACGGGGCCCGCTCGCGACCGGCGCCAAGTCCCGATCGTTCGACGAGTTCCACGGGGATCTCCGAGACGAACCGGCTCTCGACGGTCGACTGCGTGATGCCGCGGATCGTCCGGCAGGCCGCCGAGGTCAGCATGATCCGGCGTTCGGCGCGGGTGATGCCGACGAAGCAGAGCCGCCGCTCCTCCTCGAGTTCGTCGTCGCTCGACTCCGCCCGCTGATGCGGCAACAGGCCGTTCTCGAGGCCGACCATGGCGACGAACGGGAACTCGAGCCCCTTGGCCGCATGCAGGGTCAGCAGGGTGACCGAACCGCGGTCCGGATCGATCGCGTCGGCGTCGCTCACGAGCGCCACCGACTCGAGCCATGCCCGCAGCGCCTCGAGCAGCGTGGGATTGGTCGGCGCCCCCGGCCGATCGTCCTCGGGCATCGACCACTCCGACGCGGCGCTCACCAGTTCCGCGAGGTTCGCCTTGCGCTGCAGGGCCTCCTCCTCGTCGCCCGCGGCGAGCTTCGCCTCGAGCCCGCTCTCGCGAAGCACCGTCGAGACGAGGTCGCCGAGCAGTTCCGGCGTCTGCTTCGCCGCCGTCGCCTGCCAGCTCCGCACCTGTCGGGTGAACTTCTGCGCCGCGGTCGCGGCCCGCGGCGAGACGCCCTCGATCTCGCCCGAGCGCTCGAGGGCCTCGAAGAGGTTCGCCGGGGCGTCGATCGCCCAGGTCTCCACCCGCTTCAGGGTCGTGTCGCCGAGGCCGCGCGTGGGCACGTTCACGATCCGACGCAGCGAGACCTCGTCGGCGGGATTCGCGACGATCCGCAGGTAGGAGAGCGCGTCCTTGATCTCCTTGCGCTCGTAGAACGCGGTGCCCCGGGCGATGACGTACGGAATGCCGCGCCGCCGCAGGACCTCCTCGAGCACGCGGCTCAAGGCGTTCACGCGATAGAGGATCGCCATCTCCCGAAACGCCATGCCGTCGAGGGAGGCCTGCTCGATCGCGGAGGCGACCGTCTGCGCCTCGTGCTGCTCGTCCATGCAGCGGACCACCTTCACCGGCTCGCCCTCGGCGAGTTCGCTGAAGATCCGCTTCTCCTTGCGGCGAGCGTTGTGGGCGATGAGTCCGGCCGCGGCGTCGACGATGCGGCGGGTGCTGCGGAAGTTCTGCCCGAGGGGAATCACCCGCGCCCGCGGGTACTGCCGCTCGAACTCGAGGATGTTCGAGAGGTCCGCCCCCCGCCAACCGTAGATCGACTGGTCGGGATCGCCCACCGTGAAGAGGTTGCCCGCCTCGCCGGCGATCGCGTTGGCGATCGTGAACTGGGCGTGGTTGGTGTCCTGGTACTCGTCGATCAGCAGGTAGCGGAAGCGATCCCGCGCCGCGAGGCGGACCGACTCCTCCTGCTTGAGGAGGAGCGCGGTGCGAAGCAGCAGGTCGTCGAAGTCGAGGGCGTTGCTTCGCCGCAGTCCCGCCTCGTAGGCCCGCCAGATTCGCAGGAGCGTGCGCTCGCGCCAGTCGACCGCGGAGGTCGCCCACGCCTCGACGGTGAGCAGCGCGTTCTTCCGCTCGCTGATCAGGCCCGACACCGCGGCGGGCGCCCACTGCTGGGTCGAACAGTCGGCGGCGACGATCGCCTTCTTGAGGACGTCCCGTTGATCGCCCGAATCGAAGATCGCGAACGATGGATCGAGGCCCGCCGCCGTCGCGTGCTCGCGGAGGAATCGGGCGGCGAAGCTGTGGAAGGTCGTCACCACCAGTCCACGGCGGCCCGGAACGTCGGGCGGAAGCAGGCTTTCGACGCGGCGGCGCATCTCCGCGGCGGCCTTGTTGGTGAAGGTCACCGCGAGGATCTGCCACGGCGGAATCCCCTGCGAGATCAGCCAGGCGATGCGGCGGGTGATGACTCGGGTCTTGCCGGAGCCGGGGCCGGCGAGCACGAGCGCCGGACCGTCGAGGTGCGTCGC
>JBMSXH010000154.1:0-6166 GCA_049425445.1 Phycisphaerales bacterium
ATCCGGGAGGCGGTGGAGGGCATCGGCGTCGACAGCGGCCTGCTCATTCGCGAGGTCGATCTGGCGCCCGCGTGGTGGCGCACCCGCGGCGAGCCGCTTCTCGTCGAGCACTGCACGCTGGGGCCGTGCTTCGTCTTCCATCGTCGCGGAAGATGGCGTGCGCGGCGGACCCTCGATCAGGGCGGAACCGAGTCGATCCGGGTCGATGCCGCCTTCGCCGCCGAGTGTGGCGAGAACGCGCATGAGTGCCTGCGGATGCCGCCCTCCGGCCCGATTCGGATCCGCGATCTCGTAGGCGCCGCCATGGCGGAACGGTGGAGCGATCTTGGAATTCGGGTGCTTGCCGCCTGCATCGCCGCCGCGATCGGAGTGGTGATTCCCCTGATGACGGCCCTGGTCATCGATTCGGTCATTCCCAACGGAGATCTGCGAGGGCTCGTCGGGGTCGCGGCCGCCTTGATCGTCGCCATCTCCGCCAACTCGCTCCTGCTGCTCATCGCGGGGCAAGCGACGCTCCGCCTCGACAACAGCCTCGCCTACCGGATCGAGTCGATCGTGCTCGCACGCGAACTCGGCCGTTCCCAGTCGGCGAGCGCATTGTCGGCCGGTGAGATCGTGCAGCGCGTGACCGGCGTGAACTACGCCATGAAGCAGCTCACGGATGCCACCAACACGGTGCTGGTCCAGATCGTCAGCGGATTCGCCAACCTCTTCGTCCTCTTCCTGTTCAACTGGGTGTACGGCATCATCGGCGTAGTGACCGTCGGGGCGACGCTCGCCGTGATGCTGACGGACGCCTTGATCCAGCGCCGATTCGCGCTCGCCTCCGAAAATGCGTTCGGACGTGCCAAGGCCGCCTCCATCCGAATCCTCGACGGTATCGACGCCGCACAGGATCGCGGAATCACCGAGCGACTCGTTCGCCGATGGGAGTCCGAAGAAACCGAGGCGTCGGGCGCCACCTACCGGTCCGCGTCGGTCTCGAATGCACGATCGCTGGTGAATCTTCTGATCGGATCCGCGGCCCGCGTCCTCATGTTCGCGATCGCCGCCTACCCCCTCGTCGACGGGCTGACCCTCGGCACCATCATCGCGTCATTGGCGGCATTCACCGGCGTCACCGCCGCGGTCGGTCAACTCGGCACCCTGGTGGGAACCGCGGCGCTCATCGAGCCGATCTTCGCCCGCCTCAGGCCGTTGCTGGATGGACCGGCGCCGCCACTCGGCGGCGGAGGATGGCCCGAGCCGCACGGCGCCTTCAGGGTCGAGGCTCCTCCACTCAACGAGGGAGACTCGCTCGGTTCGCCATCCCTGTCGTTCGAGATCGAGCTCGGCCGACTCACCGTGATCGTCGCGGAACGCCCGGCGATGGCCCGCCGACTTCTCGGCATGTTCGTGGGCATGGAGTCGAGCGACGGCCGAGTGCTGATCGACGAGACACCGGTCGACCGACTCGGACCAAGGAGCCTCCTCCCTCGCCTGACGAGTCTGGTGTCCACGCCCGGCATCCTGCCCGACACGGTGCGACGCAACCTCGATCCGAAGCGCCGATTCGACGATGAGACGCTGCTCGCCGCCCTGGCCACGGTGAACTGCGCTCTGTCCCTCGACGACGTGCTCGATCCGCGGCGGACCTCGACGTCGGTGGCGGCCGACCTGGCCGCCGCCCGACTGTCGCTGGACCCTCGGCGGGTGGCCGTGATCGTCGATCATGCTGCCTTGCAGGAGCGCAGCGATCATCGGCGGACCCTCCAGAATCTCGCCCGCCGCGCCGGGACGCGGGTCGTCGCGAGCAACGCCCCGGACGTCGTGGCGATGGCGGATCGCGTGGTCGTGCTGGACGAGCGAGGCCGCATCGTCGCCGACGGACCGCCTGGCGAGATCGCCCATTCGCAAGGGCTTCCCGACCCGACCCGGAGTGCATTCCGATGATTCGTCCCGCACTCGGGACGATGACGACGTTCACCGTGATCACCTCGCTCCTCGGGTGCAGCGACAAGTGGATCGACTCGCGACTCGGGCTCGACCACGACGAGGACGTGATTCCGATCCAGCCGCTCGACAGGGCGGGTGGCTCGATGGTTCCGGTGTCCCCCGAGAGTGAGACATCCGTTTCGGACTCGATTCCCAGCCTCCTGTCGGCCGGCTCCGCCGAGGTGGTGCTGCTCGGACTCGACGAGTTCCGGGAATCGCTCATTCGCAACAACCTCGCGTTGAACGTCGCCCGATTCGATCCGACGCTGGCGTCCACCAGAGTGCTCGCCGAACAGTCGCGACTCGACACCACGCTGGCGGCCAACGTGCTTGCAGCGCGCGAGATGGAGGACGCCAGCGCGAACAACCTTCCGATCTACGCGCTGGAGTCGAACTACCGCGACGCCGGCGTTGGTCTCGCGATCCCGTTGGCGACGGGTGGCGAGGTCTGGCTCGAGGGCGACCTGTATCGCTACGAGACCGCCTATCTGGACGGCGGATCGAACGTGTCGCCGGACTCGATCGCATTCCCGTCCAACCTCAACGCGGCGGTGACGCTCCCGCTGCTTCGAGGCGCCGGCTACGACGCGACGCTCGGGCCCATCGCGGTGGCGGCGTACGACGAACGGCTCGCGGTGCTCGACCTTCGTGTCCTGCTCTCCCGGCTGCTTGCATCGTCGGAGACGGTCTACTGGCAACTCGCCCGCTCCTGGCGGGCGGTGGAACTGCAGCAGCGGACCCTCGACGAGGCTCGCAGTCTCGTGACCGACGTCGAAAAGCTGGCTGCCGCAGGGGTCGTGCCCGCGGCGCAGCGGTACCGGGCCGAGCTCACCGTCAATCAGCGACAGGCCGAGCTGCTCGACGCGGATCTCATCCTTCGACGGGACATGCGTTCCGTCAAGATCATCATGAATCGCGACGATGTGCCGCTCGATCAGCACGTGGTGGTCAAGCCGGAGGCGCCCCTGACGCTGACCGCCTACACGTTCGATCGCGCGGGGCTGGCGACCATGGCGTTCGTCAATCGGACCGAGCTCGTCCAGGCGGAGTACGAACTTCGAAAGGACGAACAGCGGATCCGCATGGCGAGGAACGCCCTGCTTCCCGAACTCGACGTCCGCGGATCCGTCGGCCTGCTCGGAATCGGGACATCCGCGAGCGGCGCCATCGACAGCCTGTTGGACGGCGAGTTTCCGCCGGCGTGGAAGATCGGGCTGCACCTTCGGATGCCGCTGGAGAATCGGCTGGCGACCGCGGAGTACCAGGCGGCCGTCATCGGTCGACTCCAGACGCTCGCGAAACGACGCGAGGTCATGATGATGGTTGCCCAGGAGGTCTACGACGCCATCGATCGCCTCGAGATCGGCTGGGCTCTGGTCGTCGCGACGCGGAAGGCCGCGTCGGACGCGCAGCGCAATCTCGAAGCGCAACGTCGCCTCCTGCAGGCAGGCACCACGACCGTGTACGAGGTGTCCCTGGCGATCACCGACCTCGGAAACGCCGGGCTTGAGGTGATCGATGCCGAAACGGGCTATCAGGTGGCGTTGATCGAACTGGCCGAGGCGACGGGCACCACGCTGGGCAGGCAGGCGGTCGAGGTCCTGCCGCATCCGATCGGAAACATGGACGATGCCGCGGAGCGGTGACCGCGGCCGCGGCTCAGGTCCTCATGCCTGCGCCTCCGAACACCTGATCTCCCTCTGCGTTGCCGATGCATCGCGGTCGAACGCGAGGCGGGTCGGACGCAGCCTCGATCGACGGACGAGATCGGCCATTCGGCCGCCGCGACGCGACGCGGCGCGAAGCGATGGGAACGTCTCGTCGGCAGGCCGGATCGGGCGAGCGTTCAGGTCCCAGCCGACGCGGCGATCCGTTCCCAGGCCCGCGTCACATGCTCGAAGGTCGCGAGCGTCGAGCCCACCGAGAACCGCAGGGTGAATCGTCCGTCGAGTCGCGTGTGGCTGAGCATGAGGTCGCCCGAGTCGTTGAGACGCGCCAGCAGCCGTTCGTTGGCCTCGTCCGAGTCGCGCAGCCGGAAGCAGACGAGCGAAAGCACCGGCTCGACGGCGAGCTCGAATCGGCCATCCCCGCGGACCTGCTTGGCGAACCACCGAGCCCACTCGACGTGGTCGCGGATCGCACGGCGAAGGCCCTCGACGCCGTAGTGGCGGACCGTCATCCAGAGCTTGAGGGCGCGGAAGCGCCGGCCGAGCGGGATCTGCCAGTCGCGATAGTCGATGACCTTGCCGCTTGCGGTCGCGTCGTTGCGGAGGTACTCCGGCAGCACGCTCAGGGTGCGGACGAGCGCCGCGCGGTCGCGGACCCAGAAGCAGTCGCAGTCGAAGTTGACGAACATCCACTTGTGGGGGTTGAAGCAGACGCTCTCGGCGAGGTCGCATCCGTCGAGGATCCAGCGGAACTCGGGGCAGATCGCCGCGGTGCCGCACATCGCCGCGTCGACGTGGAGCCAGACCCCCTCGCGGCGGCAGACCTCGCCGATCGCGCGGACCGGATCGATCGCGGTCGAGGAGGTGCTGCCGACGTTTGCCACGCAGAAGCAGGGGATCAGTCCGGCGGCGCGATCCTGCGCGATCGCCGCCGCGAGCGCCTCGGGCCGCATGGCGAACGTGTCGTCGACTTCGACGAGCCGGAGATTCGCGCGGCCGAGCCCCGCGATCGCCATCGCCTTCTCGACCGAGGAGTGCGCCTGCGTCGAGGCGTAGGCGACGAGCGTCGGCCCCGACGCGAGACCCGAGTCGTTGCTCCGCCAGTCTGTGAGCCGGTCGCGGGCGGCCAGCAAGGCGCAGAGCGTGGCGCTGCTCGCGGTGTCCTGGATCACGCCGCCGCCGGCGCTCGTGCTCAGGAAGGTCTCGGGCAGGCCGAGCATGCCGGCGAGCCAGTCGAGCACGTGCGTCTCGAGTTCGGTGCATGCCGGGCTCGTCGCCCACAGCATGCCCTGCACCCCGAGCCCCGCCGAGAGCATCTCGCCGAGGATCGACGGTCCCGACGCGTTGCACGGGAAGTAGGCGAAGAAGTTCGGGCTCTGCCAATGGGTGATGCCCGGCAGCAGGATCCGATCGAGATCGGCGAGCATCGCCTCGACTGGCTCGCCGCGCTCGGGCGGCTCGCTCGGCAGCGCGGCACGGATCGAGCCGGGCGAGATCTGGCTCAGGACCGGATGGCGCTCGACGTTCGCGAGGTAGTCGGCGATCCAGTCGACCACCGCGTGGCCGTGCCGCCGGAACGTCTCGGGCGACATGTGCGGGCCGACGTCGTCGGAGCAGGCTTCGGGTGAGTCCGACATGGACCGGGATCCTAAGACGCGGTCCACGGCAACGGCCCACGACGCCGTCGGCGAGGCGAGACGCCGGATCGGGGCGCGGGGTCGGGGGCGGGGCCGGTTCGCGCAAGAAAACCGGGCGACGCCTTGCGACGCCGCCCGAGGGTTCCCTTTCCCTGTCCGCCCCCTTCACGACGGAGACCCTGAATCATGACTCGTGATTCGGGCGCTGCAACCACTTTCCCGCTCATTCGCCCATCAAGGCGGGCAGGGGAGGCGGTTTGGGGCACGCCGGGGGGCGTCAGGTCACGCCGGGGCGGCCGCCAGAACCTCTTCGAGGTCCGCCACGAGCGATCGCGTGGTCTCCGGGCCGAAGTCGAAACGAAGCCCCGCGGTCTCGAACAGGCGGGGGAGCGGCTCGGACCCGCCGAGGGCGAGGGCCCGCTTGTATCCGTCGATCGCCGCGGCGCGGTCTCGGCGAGATCGCTGCCAAAGCTGCAGCGCCCCCAGTTGGGCGATCCCGTACTCGATGTAGTAGAAGGGGTGCACGAAGAGGTGGAGCTGGCGCTGCCAGGCGCGATCTCGGAAGTCCTCGAGCCCCGTGAAGTCCGCGCCGCCGCCGAACCGACGATCAAGCTCGTTCCACGCCGCGGTCCGCTCGGCGCGGGAGTGCCCCGGGTGGGTGTAGATCCATTGCTGGAACGCGTCGATCTGCGCGATCCACGGCAGCGTCGAGACGACTCCCTCGAGGTGCTCGCGTCGGGCGCGATTCGCGGCATCGGCGTCGTAGAACTCGTCGAGTTCCGGATAGGAGAGCAGTTCCATCCCCATCGACGCCACCTCGGCGAACTCGATCGGGCTGTCGCGGTAGTCGACGAGCGGCTCCTGCACCGAGAGCAGCGAATGGAACGC
>JBMSXH010000155.1:0-6161 GCA_049425445.1 Phycisphaerales bacterium
CGGACGAGGATCGTCGGCGTGGCTGGTCGACGCGACCAAGGCGATCGCGAGGGCGACCGCGAGCCAAGGCCAACCGGCGAGACGAAGGTCGAGCATGCGGCGAGCGTAGCGAAGTGAAGCCCAGGCACACCGCGGCAGGCCGCAGCCGCGCTACCCTCGCCGCCATGACCGCGACCGCACCGACCCTCTCGATCGTCATTCCCGCCTGGAACGAGGCGAAGACGCTGCCTGCGACGCTGGCGGCGCTGCGCGAGGCGATGGATGCGCTCGACTGCGGGGCGGAGATCCTCGTCGTCGACGACGGCTCGGACGACGGCACGGCCTCGGTGGCGGAAGCCGCGGGCGTGCGGGTGCTCTCGGGGCATTGGCGGCAGATCGCGGCGGTGCGGAACGCCGGAGCCCGCGAGACGCGCGGCCGATACCTCGTCTTCGTCGATGCCGACACGATCGTGCCGGCGACGACGCTTGCCCGCGCGGTCGAGGCGATGCGGTCGGGAGCGGTCGGCGGCGGCGCGAACGTCGCGATCGACGAGCCGGCGCCGTGGGCGATCCGCCTGCCGCTCTGGGTCTTCATGACGGTCTACCGGCTGCTTGGCTACGCCGCGGGATGCTTCGTGTTCTGCACGCGTGAGGCGTTCGACGAGGCGGGCGGCTTCGACGAGCGCTTCTACGCGAGCGAGGAGATCGGCCTCACCAAGCGGCTTCGCGCGATCGGCCGGTTCGTGAAGGTGCGGCCGCCGGTGACGACCTCTGCTCGCAAGGTGCGCCTCTATCGCCCGTGGCCCCTGTTTCGTCAGACGGTCTCGCTGCTCGTGCAGGGACCCGCGGCGTGGCAGTCGCGGGAGGGGCTCGAGATCTGGTACGAGGGTCGACGCGAGTAGGGGACCACTCGCACCCTCGCCCCGGTCCGCCGTGTTCCTGCGGCGACCACCTCAAGCAAGTCAGGCCGTGGCGCGGATACCGTGAGGCTTCTGGAGGAACCTCCCATGCCAAGCCTCGCAGGTCGGGTCGACGTGCTGAACTCGGTCGGGACCGGTGTCGGGCAACGCCTCGGGCGCCGCGTGGAGCGCTGGGCGATCGGATTCGTCGCCGCGTCGTGCGTGACGGGATTCGTCGCGGCGGCTCCGCCCGCCGATCCGCCGCGGCTCGGCACCAACCTCGACGCGGTGGTCGATTGGGGCACGGCGATGCCCTTCACCGACCTCTTCAAGACGAGCCGCGCGTGGATCTCCGGCAACGCCGCGACCTGGCAGTGGGACGACGGGCGACCCTTCGATCTCGACGAGCACGGCTGGGTGCGCTCGCTGCTGCCCGATCAGATCGCCCGCACCATCATGCTCGTCGACGACACCACGATGCGAGTGGGGAGCGGGCGCTGGGTCGTGCGCTACGACGGGGCCGGCACGATCCAGTACACCGGCAGCGCCTCGCGGATCACGGCCGAGAGCGTGCCGGGCCGCGACGTGGTGCAGGTCGACGCCTCGTCGAGCGGCGGTCTCTTCCTCTACGTGACCGCCACCGATCCCGCGAACCATCTCCGCAACATCCGGGTGATCCCCGAGGCGGTCGATCTGGCCGAACAGTCGGGCACGCCGGCGCCGATGTTCACGCCCGAGTTCCTGTCGCGCCTCGACGCCTACGGCGTGCTCCGCTTCATGGATTGGGCGAGGACCAACAATTCGCCGCTCGCGTCGTGGAGCGAGCGACCGCTTCCCACCGACGCCCGCTGGAGCCTCGATGACGGCGTGCCGCTCGAGGTGATGGTCGATCTGGCGAACGAGACCGGCGCGGAGCCGTGGTTCTGCGTGCCGCACCTCGCCGACGCGGCGTTCATGGACGAGATGGCGATCTTGATCGACAGCCGGCTCGAGCCCGGGCGCCGCGTGTGGATCGAGCACTCGAACGAGGTGTGGAACGGGATCTTCGCGCAAGCGTCCTATGCGCAGCAGCAGGGCCTCGCCGAGGGCCTCTCGACGAACGCCTGGCAGGCGGGCTGGTTCTGGCACAGCCGACGCAGCGTCGCGATCTTCGATCGATTCACGCAGGTCTTCGCGGCCGGTGCGGGCCAGGAAGGTCCGCGTCCGCTCTGCCGCGTCATGGGCGGCTTCTCGGTGTCGCCGTGGGGGAACGAGCAGGCCCTCTCGTTCGAGAACGCCCACCGCTCGACCGACGTTCTCGCGATCGCGCCCTACTTCGGCCACGAGTGGGGCGAGGCCGGGCAGGTCGACGCGACGCGTTCGATGACGCCGCAGGAACTCGTCGAGGCGATGCGGCAGACCTCGATGCCCGAGACGATGGCGCTGGTCGCGGAAGATCAGGCGCTCTGCGAGTCGTATGGGGTCGGGCTCGTCGCCTACGAGGGCGGGCACCATCTCTCGGCGCCGCAACTGCCCGGGAGCGATCCGGTGCACGCGGTCTTCCACGAGGCGGCGCGCAGCGAAGCGATGGGCGAGCTCTACGCGGAGTACCTCGCGGCGTGGGACGCGGCGACCGGCGGGCAGACCTTCGTCAACTTCACCCACTGCGGCCGCTTCAGCCAGTGGGGGTGCTGGAGCGTGCTCGAGTGGATCACCCAGCCGCCGACGCCGCGCGAGCAGGCGCTGATCGACTACGCGAACGCGGGAAGCACGCCGTGCCCGGCGGACCTCGACGGCGACGGCTTCGTGGGCGGCTCGGATCTCGGGCTGATGCTCATCGAGTGGGGCCGCGACGATCCGACGGCGGATCTCGATGGCAACGGCGTCGTGAACGGCGCGGACATCGGGATCCTGCTGATCGCGTGGGGCGCGTGCTGAGCGCGTGAACCGGTCTGCGGACCGCAACCAAGCGTCGCCGCGAGCGTCCGCTGCCGGTGCAGCGCTTCGCCCTCCGGGTCCATTCGATCGCTTCGGGCTGCGCCCGCCGCGAGAAAGGAGAAAGGAGATCGGCGAATGGGGACATGCCTTCTCGCGTTCCGAGTCGAGGGCATCGCTCCGCCCGCCCGGGGGCCCATCCCGTCCAGGCGACCGCCCACCAAGCCAACCGAGCGACGGGCGCGTGACGCGGCCCGCGCCGATCGCGCAATCACCACCCTCCGATCACGGCACGCGTGGATGCTCGATCCGCTCGCCCTCGTCGCTGCGGGTGATCGGGGCGTTCGACTCGGACGCTCCGACGCGTGACGAGGCGTCGGCGCCGGACGCACTCCTCGAGCCGGAGGCGGCGCGCTCGGCATCGGGGGCGTCGATCGTGGGGGCCGTGCTCGCGGTCGTGCTCGGGCGCGGCAACTGCTTCGACACGATCGACTCGGATCGTCCGGAGAGGAAGTCGGCGAGCATCGGCCGCACCGCCTCCTCGATGGTCGCGCCGGTCGGCACGGGCGGCCCGATGATGCCTTCGCATCCGAGGGTCGAGATCCCTTGCCCCTGCCAGACCAGCACGCCGGTGGGTGCATGCCAGAGCTGCAGCGCCACCTGGATCGTGGTCCAGCCGGTCCGCACGAAGGTGACGCCGAGGAAGGTGATTCGCGAGTTGTTGTTGGTGCTGTAGGTGACGAGATAGGGGACGACGAGATACGGCACCCCGAGCGCCTCGCCGATGGCGCGGAGCCCGTCCGGGTCGAGCACGTTCGAGGGCTGCCACGAGTTCAGGAGAGCATCGAGCTGCGTCCGAAGCCCGCTCTCGCTCAGCAGGTTGCCGGTCTCGGAGGGGCCGATCACGCTCTCCTCGGCGGCGCGTTCGCGAAGCACCTGCTCGATCGCGGTGTTCATGAAGATGCCGAATCCCGGCGTGGCGCCCGCGTTGGCGGGAAGCACCGCACACCGTGGCGGCGTCGAGAAGAGCACGTCGCGCGGGTTGCCGATGTCGCGGTAGGACTCCGCTCGGGTCTGCACGCTCACTTCGATGGCGTTCGACGCGCAGCCGCCGAGGAGGGGGGCGAGCAGCAGGCCGGCCAAGGCGCCGCGATGGTTCGTTCGCAGATTCATGACTCCGACGGTACCGAATCCGCGGCACGCGCTCTCGTTCACGGTCGCGTGGGCAACTTGAACCGGAGCGTCACCGTCGAACCGAGTGGCGGGTACCGCATCTCGAGTCGCAGGCCGCGGCAGGCGGTGAGATCGCAGCCGATCCGGTCCGCGACGTCGCTCAAGGTCTCCGCGTAGCCGGGCACGAGCGGCGTGGCGACCGCGGGGGGGCGGCCCGGCAGCATGCCGGTGGACTGCTGGATCGGGAGGAGGTCGGAGACGCCGGATCCCGTCGCACGCCCCTGATCGAAGATCCGCGAGTAGACGAGCGCCTCGGCGTCGAGGGCGAACTCGAGCGATTCGTGGGCGATCAGATCGAAGACGAGGTTCTCGGCGGGCGTGGTGATGTTCGCGCCGAGTTCGCCGGTGTCCCCGTTCGGCTCGCTGCTGGCGAACCGCGACGCACCATCGCGGAGGATCTCGCCGCGGAAGAGATCGAACGCGCCGTCGTTGCCGATGGGGCCGGGCTGCAGCAGGAACTCGCTTCCGTCGTCCGAGGCGTGCTCGAGCAGTTCCGGCGCGAAGCCGCGGCCGAGGTGCGGGAGGATCCCGTTGGGCAACGCGCCGTCGATCGGCTGCCAGCGCTGCGTGGCGACGGGATCGTCGGGACTTCCCCAACTGCGGACCTTGAAGAGCGGCCACCGCGGCGTATGCCGGAGCCGGCGGAAGCCGAGGTAGCCGGTGAGCATCGCGAGGTCGATCCGATCGCCGTCCGCGGACGGCAGCAGGAATCCGCACAGCAGCCGCGCCCTTGCCTGCACGCCGTGGATGCCGCTGTTGCCTCGGAAGGCGAGGCGTCGGCTGATCTCGAGCGCCTCCGTCGAACCGGCCCCCATGCTGTCGAGCGCGAGTTCGAGCGCCGCGCGATCGCCGACGTGCCGCTCCGCCATCGACTCGAACTGCTCCGCCGCGCGACGCACTCTCGACGCCGATGCCTCGCTGGCACCGCACCGCTCCGCGGCGGTGGCGACGCGGGTGATCGAGCCGCGGCCGGGCACGAGCGATGCGGCGGCGAGCAGGTCGCTCTCCTGAAGGAGTCGCGCGAGCGTCCAAGTCAGCGTCTTGTTGATGCCGAACTGCCGGGCCGCCTCCTGCGGCGCGGTGGGATCGGTGCCGCACGAGTCGTAGAGATCGATCAGGGCCGCCCGAAGTTCCGAGACCGCGTCCCGACACTCCCGCTCGAAGCGGGAGTTGATGAATGAATCGATCGGTGGGGCGGAGGTCATGAGGCCAGAGGAAGGGTCGGAGACTGCCGGAGGGGCGGGCAGCCGGAAGGGAACGGCAGAAGATCGGATCGCGGAGTCCTTCCTCAATATGACTCGAAACTCCCGGGCGGCGAGGTTGGGGCCAGCATTCAGACGGATTTCCAGTTGGAAACTTGACCGCCCCCCAATCCGGTCTAGGTTTGGTCGAGGAGGCGGTCGCTCGCTTGGTGCGGGCGGCTAGGTCGGTCCCTTGGCCGACGAGGGTGGGCGTCAGGCGGCAGGCGTTGGTGCCGCGGAGAAAGATCACCCATGAAGTCATCGCATCTCGTGTGTCTCGCGGCCGTCGCTGGCCTCGCCTCGTTCGCGTCGGCGGACATCGTGATCGGCCAGGGCGACTCGGCGCCCGGCTACACCACCAGCCTCAACTTCGATCAGGCTGGTCAGGCGACCGGCGTCGTGGCTCCGACCTACTGGCAGGCCGACTACGGCATCTCGATCGCCGCGGGCGATGGCTCGCCCGTGGTCGACGCCTGGGGCGGTGTGTTCGGTCCATGGCTGGGCACCGGCAACTCCCTCTTCGGGAACTTCGGCATCTTCATCACCTTCGACAACGATGTCACCGAATTCTCCGCGCAGGTCTGGGATCCCTCGGGCGCGCCGAGCCCGATCGGCGGCGGCATGATCGTCGCGGTGTTCAACAACGGCGCCGAAGTCGCGAGTTCCGTCGTCGAGCCCGCGTGGGGCACCGACGTCGGTTCGTGGTTCAACGTCGTCGCGAGCGGCGGCGCGGCGTTCGATGAGATTCGCTTCGTCGGTCTCGGCTTCGACCCGAGCACCTTCGCCGACAACCTCTCCTGGACCGCGGTGCCGGCCCCCGGCGTCGCGGCGGTCTTCGCCCTCGCGGGCCTCGGTGCGGGACGGCGTCGTCGCTGATCTCCGCCAACTTCGTTCG
>JBMSXH010000156.1:0-6097 GCA_049425445.1 Phycisphaerales bacterium
GGATCTCCGCCCGCACCCGCTGCTCGGCCGGCGGCAGGCCGGGCGCGGCGAGGGGGATCCCCTCCCGCGCGGCGATGCGGGCGATGCGGCTCGCCGACGCCGCGCACGCGGAGGCGATCTCCTTGATCAGGGACGCGATCGCCGGGTCGGGACTCTTGATGAGCAGCAGTCCGTCGATTCCCTTGTTGTCGGAGAGCAGCCTCCACGCCAGCGCCATCGCCTCTGACCGTTCGTCGACTTCGCCCGAGATGGCGGGCGGCCTCGCGGCGCACGACGCGAGCGACGAGATCGAGGCGGTCGCGAGCAGCACCATCGCCAAGGCACCGATCGCGCTCCGTCGCGAAGCCGAGTGCGTCACAGCACCTCCGCCGCGAGGCTCGCGAGGTCGCTCCGCTCGGTCTTCATGAGCGTCACGTGGCCGGCGAGGCGATAGCCGCGGAGCCGATCGATGAGATGGGTGAGCCCGTTGCTCGACGCGTCGAGATAGGGGTGATCGATCTGACCGATGTCGCCGCAGAGGACGATCTTGGTGCCCTCGCCGACCCGGGACACGATCGTCTTCACCTCGTGCGGCGAGAGGTTCTGCGCCTCGTCGATCACCATGAACTGATGGGGGATGCTTCGTCCGCGGATGTAGGTGAGCGGCTCCATCACGATCTTGCCGCTCGTCATGAGCGCATCGAGCCGCTGCTCCGGCGAGCGGCTCTCGGCCTCGCCCTGACTTCCGCCGCGCGTCGAGAGCAGGTACGCGACGTTGTCGAAGATCGGCTGCATCCACATCGAGAGCTTCTCGTCCTTGTCGCCGGGCAGATAGCCGATGTCGCGGCCGAGCGGCATGATCGGACGTGCCGCGAGCAGCTTCTCGAACCGCTCCTCGCGGATCGTCTTCTGAAGACCGGCCGCAAGAGCGAGCAGGGTCTTGCCGGTGCCGGCGGGTCCGATGAGCGAGACGAGCCGGACGTCGTCGTCGAGCAGCAGGTCGAGCGCCATCGTCTGCTGGACGTTGCGGGCCATGATGCCGAAGACGGGCTTGCGTGGGCCGGTGATCGGGATCATGCGACCGGTGTCGGCGAGCATCCGCGCGAGGCCCGTGTGCGAGGGATCGTCGGGATCCTGCAGCACCACGAACTCGTTCGGCGCCGGCTCGAGGCGATCGATCGCGCCGCCGCGCGGAGCCGAGACCGGCAGCCCGGCGAATCGTTCGATCGGCAGCTGCCGCTCGGCGTAGAGCTCGTCGATCAGGGCGCCGGGCGCCTGCATCTCGACGTAGCCGGTGCGCAGCCAGTCGGCATCGACCCGGTCGGCCTCGAAGTCCTCCGCGGGAATGCCCAGCGCATCGCACTTGACCCGCGCGTTGATGTCCTTCGAGATGAAGATCGTCCGCCGCCCCTGCTGATGCAGCTGGTGGGCGACGCCGAGGATGCGGTTGTCGGCCACATCGAGGTCGAGCGAGAAGGGAGAGGACCGATCGCAGCGGTCGATGCGGATCGAGCCGCCCTCGGCGTTCCACTCGATCCCCTCGAAGAGGCGTCCCTTCGCCCGAAGCTCGTCGAGGGAACGGATCGCGGCGCGGGCGTTGCGGCCGGTCTCGTCGTTGTTCTTCTTGAACGAGTCGAGCTCCTCGATCACCGTGAGGGGGATCACCACCTCGTGCTCGGCGAACTTGAAGAGCGACTGCGGATTGTGGAGCAGGACGTTGGTGTCGAGAACGAAGTGCTTGCGGAGGCTCGGAGTGCTCTGCGGATCGCCGCTCGGTTCGGCGATCGGCTCCGCTCGTGCTTGATCCGTCTTCAACGGTGTCCGTTCCTTTCCGGTGCCAGGCGCCCCGAACGCCCGCGGGCACGTCGGGCCTCCTGCCCGATCGGATCTCCGCCGCCGAGGGACGAGCCGCGAAGCCGGCACGGCCAGCTGCGTCACGCGATGCTAGCACCCGACCTCGCGTGTCTCGGACGGTTCGCCGCCGTCGCCCGGCGGATCCGCCCGTCTCGCGGATCACACGCGCAAGGCCTCGGCAAGGAACGCGCTGGGATCGGGTTCAGGAGTCGGACGCGGCCGCGCCTGCCGTCGCCGGCGCCTGCTCCTCGCGTCCCACCTCGATCTCGACCACCCGCGTCGGCGCGGCGAGCGTTCGCTCGAAGGCCCGTCGGTTCCGGTAGATGCCCCAGAGCTTGGTCGTCGCGATCACCGCATCGACGAAGCGGATCTTGGAGCCCGCGACCTCGGTCCAGGAGGAGACGGGAACCTCGAGGAACACCACGGCCGGATCGGCGATGCCGTGCCCGCGGACGTGCTGGCCGATCCGCTGGATGAGTTCCATGTCGAAGACCCACCTCGACGAGAACGGCGTCGCGACGGCGTTGCGCAGCGCCGCCGAGTTTCGCATCAGCTTCGCGCCGCACTGCGTGTCGTGCACCGGCAGATCGAGGGCGAGCGCGGCGAGGTTCGCGATGCCTCGCGCCGCGTAGTGGCGTCCGATGCGACGACGCACGCTGCGCCCGAGCATCTGGATCCGGGAACCCATGGCCATCTCGAGCCGAGGGTCCTTGCGAAGCGGTTCAAGCAGACGGATCAGATCGTCGAGCGGCGTCGCCAGATCGGCGTCGAAGAAGCCCACGAACTCGGCGCCGTCGCGGATCGCGGCAAGGAGTCCCTGCCGCACCGCCTCCGCCTTGCCCTGATTCGTCTCGAGGATCTGCAGCGATGCCTGCCGGTCCCCCGCGGCCGCCACGATCGCCCGAACCGCGTCGGCGGTGCCGTCGCTCGATCCGTCGTCGACGAAGCGAAGGTGCCACTCCGGGTTGGCCGCGAGCCACGCGACGAACGCCTCGGAGCGAAGCCGATCGGCCTCGTTGAAGCACGGCACGACCACCTGGATCGGTCTGAGCGAGGCTTCGGAGGCTTCGGGCGGCATTCGGCGGCGGGTTCAGGACGGCGGAATCGGCGAGCGTTCGAGGACGAGGATACGCATCCGGCGTCCACTCTTGTTGATGTGAATGATCGGAACCTCGCCGATCGCCCGAAGTCCGAGGCTTCCGGTCTCCCGTTCGACCGCGGCGAGGTGGTCGGCGGTGGTGACCAGCAGCGCCGGCGAGGCTTCGCCCGCCCACGCTGCGATCGCCGCGGGCTCCTTGGGCAGGTCGCGGACCGGATTCCCGACCGGGCGACCGAGGTAGTAGAGGAGTCCGGGCTCCCGGTAGCCGTGCGCGTAGACGGGCATCTCGGGCGTCGCTCGGGCGCGAACCAACGCCGCGATCTCCGGGCCCGGCTTGATGAGGGACTCGATCGACCCCAGGCCGACGACCAGCGCGACCACCACGAGCATCGGCGTCGAAACGAGCAGCAGCGCATTCACCTCGGCGATCCGCTCGCGCAGTTGCCAGATCGCGGCCAGCACGCCGACGCCCGCCATGAGCAGCGCCGCCGCCAGGGCCGGCAAGGACTCCACGACGCCCGCGGCCGCGAACCCGGCCAGTCCGAGCCCGGTCGCGGCCAGCAGCGCGACCACGCCTTGGAAGAACGCACCTCCACGGAGCCAGTCGCGATCCTTCTCCGAGAGCCTGCCTTCGCGATACGCCGCCAGCGCCGCGGCGGCGAGGATCGCCAGCGGCGGAAAGACCGGCAGCAGGTAGTGCGGGAGCTTCGTCGCCGCGAGGCTGAACATGACGAACGGCGGAACGATCCACGCCCACAGCACTGCCCGCGATCGCGGGGTGCCGAGATGCCGGCGAACGAGCGCCGAACAGCCCGCAGGGAGGTGGATGATCCAGGGGAACATTCCGGCGATCACGATCGGCACGTAGACCGGAAGCGTCAGCAGATAGCCGAGCGGACCGCTGCCGCCGTGCCCTTCCATGGGCTCGAGCGCTCGCCCCACGATGTGGACCATGAGTCCGGTCTGCGCCATCTCGCCGCCCGTCGCCCGATTCGCCGGAATCGCCCACGCGAGAAAGGCGACCAGGCCGAGCGCCGTCGCGAGCAGCGTGCCGGCGAGCGGCCGCCACCCGGCCCAGATCTCGCGGCGACCGATCAGCACCGCGACGAGGAACATGGGCAGCAGCACCGCCGGGCCGACCGGAAACTTGCAGAGCATCGATCCGCCCATCGAGACCGTCATGGGGATCCACGCCCACCGCCACGCGGCCGGCCGGATCACCTGCTCGACGAACGCCCACGCGCCGAGGGTGATGAAGAAGACCAGCAGCATGTCGAGCATGGACGACGAGCCCACGATCAGCGGCATGGCGGCCCCCATGAAGATCGCGGTCGCCCACCGTCCGACCTCGCGGTCGAAGAGGCGGCGCGCCACGAGGCCGGTCAGCAGTCCGGTCGCCAGCAGCGCGATCGCGGAGGGCAGCCGCACCGAGAGGTCGCTCGCCCCGAACGCCTTCATCGACGCCGCCATCAGCCAGTAGGCCAGCGGCGGCTTGTGCGCGAAGGTCTCGCCGTTGAACTGCGGAACGAGCCAGTCGCCCGACTCGACCATCTCGACCGCGGCGCGGGCGTAGTAGGTCTCGTCCCGATCGAAGAGACGGGTCGATCCGGAGACGAGCAGGACCGCGACGAACAGGAGCAGCGGCGAGATCGCGACCAGTCGCGCCACCAGCGGCCCGCCGATCGGATCCGCGCGGTGGTTCGGGGTGTTCGGTGCCATCGAGAGGCCGCGGATTCTACCGGTCGACTCCGTCCGCATCCCGGACGCTCGCAGGGCGAAGCCGCTCTCCTCGACGATCCCCCGTACGCTCCTCGCCCGCATGTTCCGCAACCTCCGCGACTTCATCGACGCCCTCGACGCCTCCGGCGAGCTGGTGCGCGTGCGCGAGTCGGTCTCGGCTCGGCTCGAGGCGTGCGAGATCGTCGATCGCCTCTCGAAGAGCCCGTGCCCGAACGCGTCCGAAGCCGCCGGACGGTTCGATCCGCTGCACGCGGGACTCGGCGGCCGCGCGGTCCTCTTCGAGCAGGTCGAAGGCTGCGACTTTCCGCTCGCGATGAACCTCTTCGGCAGCTATCGCCGCATGGAGATGGCGCTCGGATGCGCGGAGGCGGGCGGCTTCGAGGCGATCGCCGCGAAGATCGCCTCGCTCACGAAGCCGCAGCCGCCGCGGTCCCTCGGGGAGGCGATCGCGAAGGCTCGGGAGTTCATGCCGCTTCTTCGCATCGGCCCGAAGCGGCGACGCCGCGGAACCTGCCAGGAGGTGGTGAAGCTCGCCTCGAAGAACGAGGTCGACCTCCGACGCCTGCCGCTCGTGAAGTGCTGGCCGCTCGATGGCGATCCCGCCTCGGTGGGCTTCGGGATCTCCGCGAAGGACTCCGGCACCGCCGACGGCGAAGGCCGCTACCTCACCTTCGGCGGCATGCACACGATCCATGCCGACGACCGCGACGATCCTCGCCCCGCAAGCCACAACATCGGCATGTACCGGGCGCAGCTCGTGGGCAGGACCCGCCTGGCGATGCACTGGCACATGCATCACGACGGCGCCAACCACTGGCGAAGCTGGAAGCGGCTCGGTCAGCCGATGCCGATCGCGATCGCCCTCGGCGGCGAAAGCGTCATGCCCTACGCCGCGACCGCCCCGCTGCCGCCTGGGCTGAGCGAACTGCTGATGGCGGGCTACCTGAACGGGCGAGGGATTCCGCTGGTGCGCTGCCGGACGGTGCCGCTTCGCGTGCCCGCCAACAGCGAGATCGTGATCGAGGGCTACGTCTCGACCGAGTGCGGGCCGATCGGCTTCGATCCCCGACGCGACGGCGAACTCGGACCGGGCGCGGTCTTCGAAGGTCCCTTTGGGGACCACACCGGCTTCTACTCGCTGCCCGATCGCTATCCGATCGTGGAAGTCACCGCGATCACGCATCGACGCGGGGCGATCTTCCCCGCGACCCTCGTGGGCCTTCCGCCGCAGGAGGACTACTACCTCGGCAAGGCGACGGAACGCATCTTCCTGCCGCTGCTCAAGGTCCTCATCCCCGACATCGAGGACTACCACCTGCCGCGCTACGGCTGCTTCCACAATGCCGCGTTCATCCGAATCCGCAAGCACTACCCGCTGCAGGCCCGTCGCGTGATGCACTCGGTGTGGGGCGCCGGGCAGATGGC